>JBCCDL010000793.1:0-3195 GCA_039030815.1 Cyanobacteria bacterium P01_A01_bin.83
TCCTTGGTAATAACTGAGTATTAATGGATTTCGTAACCTTGAAGCCAAATCATCAATCCAATAGCGTATATAGATATATAGTTCCTTTTGGACTAATTTTGATTCAGGATCAGTAGCAGAAGCTATGTCTTGATTATTAAGTGGAACATCGTCTACATTTTCCACACCTATTGCCTGATGTTTGCGTTGACGATGAATATCTATGCATAAGTTATGTGTAAATCGATTCAACCAGCTTTTTAAGTTAATAATTTTATGAGCATGATCGGGTAATTTCTGCCAAGCTTTGAGGGATGCTAAACTCATTACTTCCTGAGCATCATCATGACTTCCTCCCATCCAAACAACACTTCGGTGATAAAGATAATCTTGATATAATGTCCACATTTCCCAGAAAGCATGGCGATCTCCTTGAGCTATTCTGTTTAATAACACCCTTTCTTTTGTTTCTTTGGCAACAAAGTTAACTTTATAAAGATTTTTGGCACTATCATGTCTGGGGTCTACCATCTGTTTCTCTTTGATTCAATGCTTAAAGCTTTATCTATTTTTAATTTAAGTAAAAGTTTTCTCAATTCAAATTCGAGATTTTTAACTTTTATTTTTTTTAGCTATCTTAAATTGCTCAATTCGATTTTGATTAATTTATAGATAGGTAAAAAACTTACTTTTAAACTCTGATCAAGGTTTGATTTGACCTAAAATATATAGTCTTAAACTATTGTTTACCTAAATTATCGCATTACATAATCGGCAATTTTAATTAAATTTCAAAAAACTAAAACTCAAAAAAATTATGATTAATAATACTCCTTAAGTAAACTTACCAATGGTCAGAGCATAAAAGCACAGCAAGCTTTGCTTGCAAAGGTAAGGACGTAACCCTGACCTATAAGGGGAAGGCATATTATCCGTAATCTAGGTATGACTACGGTGGCGTATGTATCCGTCATTTTAACGAAGTCAATGCCAGCCCCGCCCTGCAACGGCGATGTACCGTTCACTTTCAGTTCCAACCCTTTCTATATTCAAGATTAGTTCACTTAGATCACTTTAAACTAATAAAGCTAATAGACAACCTAATAAATAACCTCATATGAGATATCTAAACCATGTCTAATTGAAGAGCCGTGGTTTTCGCAGTGGTTTAGAGAAAGGGTAAATCCTTAAAGGCTAATGGGAACAGCAGAGTTTAGAATCCCTTTGGAATGAGGGTTAGAAGTCCTTTAGGACTCATTGCTGTTATTGAATCTGATTCAATTGCCAAAATATATAGTACAAAAATACTATTAAAATTATATTACTTAATGTAATTTTGATAATTAACGATTGAACCAACCAACACTAGGCGTTATATATAGTATTGTATTGAATAAAATCAAAACATTCGATCATCTCTATGGCAGTAGCTGCTTCAAATTTAGATTCAAATTTAGATTCTCTGATAAATGTATTAAATAGCAAGCTATTAGCTGCTCAAAAACGTCCTTTTAATTCCACAGAAGTTCTGATCTTGCGTGGAATATGGCAATACAAAACTTACAATAAAATGGCTTTGGAGGCAGATTATAGCCCTGCTTATTTTACCAATGTAGTAGCTCCAGAATTATTTAGAAGACTATCTGAAATCATTGGGCAACGTATTTCCAAGAAAAACTGTCGGATCACTTTAGAATCATATCTTAAAAAGCAAATCACTACTGACGATAGAGAACAGCCCAGAGATTATCTTGGCAATAACAATAAAAATAGTAATTTGCCACCCCAATATCCCAACGGTTCAGTTCCCATAGATTCTGCCTATTATGTCAAACGCGATCCTTATGAGGAACAAGCTTATGAAGAAATTAAGAAGCCAGGGGCATTAATCAGAATCAAAGCGCCCCAAGAAATGGGTAAGACTTCAATGTTATCGAGAATTTTAGGTTATGCTAGCCGCCAAGAATATCGCACCGTTAGCCTAAATTTTCAGCAAATTGATGAGACTATTCTAAATAATACAAATCGCTTTTTGCGCTGGCTATGTGCCAACGTCAGTTATCAACTCAAGCTAGAATCCAAACTAAATGACTATTGGGATGAAGATATCGGCGGCAAAATTAGTAGTACTCTTTACTTTCAATACTATATATTAGAGCAAATTGAAGAACCGTTAGTCTTAGCCCTCGATGAAGTAAATTGTATTTTTGAACATCCCCAAGTTGCGAAAGATATTTTACCTTTATTTCGCTCGTGGTATGAAGAAGCCAAACGATATCCCCTCTGGCGTAAGCTGCGTCTGATTGTAGTTCACTCCACAGAGATATATGTTCCTCTCAAGCTCAAGCAATCCCCGTTTAATGTCGGATTACCAATTCAGCTAGACAACTTAAGTTTTGAACAAGTAAAAGAGTTGGGTCAATGTTACGGAATTCAATGGCAAGATGATAATCAAATCAAGCAGCTAATGGAACTTATAGGAGGACATCCTGCTTTAACCAGTATTACATTTTATTATCTTAATCGTGGCGAAACAACTTTTGAACAACTACTAGAAACTGCTACTAATACTACAGGAATCTATAATTATCACCTACAGCGACATTGGGTCAATCTAGAAGAACAGCCAGATTTATTAACAGCATTTAATTCTGTGATCAAATCAACTGAGCCAGTATCCCTAGAGCCGATTATGGCATACAAATTAAGTAGTATGGGGTTGATCAAACAGATTGGCAACCAAGCCATTCCCGTCTGCGAATTATATCGACAGTCTTTTCTCCAAGAATAATTGCCAAACCTTTTTTTTCTGACTCAATATCTATTTCTGGGAACAGAAGATTGAGTCAGGTATCTATAGCAGTCCTAAACCATTCAGGAACATCATAAAAGACTAATTTTCCTTTCTGAGATCTTTGAAAAATGGATCTTTATCATAACTAGAGCGATCCCAAACCCCATGAGCTTTCATTGCATTGTATTCTGGTCTGATAATAGTTTCTGGCGTAGCAATCAACATGGCTTTCTCTCTTAATTGAGACTACTATTTTTTCTCTCTTCACCTTTAAGACGATCTCCGAGAACAATTTCTGAATTTTTCGAGTTAGAGCCATTTTTTTTCTCAATTTACCTCGCTAAATTTATTTCAATCGCCAGAATTTTCTCTATTACTAGCTTGTAGCTGTTTTATATCGTTTTGCGATCGCCCTATTAAAA
>JBCCDL010000794.1:0-3193 GCA_039030815.1 Cyanobacteria bacterium P01_A01_bin.83
AAATCAAAATAGATCATATCGAAACTGAAAATAAACTCCATCCTCCTGCAAAGAACTACCCTCGTCATCATCATTAATCAAAGGAATTCCCCAGTCAATCCTTGCTGATAAACTTTCTGGGGTTTCTAGCAAAAGTCCAAAACCTGCTCCAATTAAAGTATTAAAATCAGTAACTTCATCATCACTATTCCAACCAGTTCCAAAATCAATAAAAGGAGTAATTTGCAAAGTTGCATTGAGTTTGGTCAAACGAGCAACAGGAAGCCGTAACTCCGCTGCGGCTAAGAAGCCATTATCTGTCAGCAAAGCATCCTGGCGAAAACCTCGAACAGTGCGGCTTCCTCCCAAGCTAAACTGTTCTGTAGAGATGAGGGGATCTGCTGCTAACTGTAACTCAGAGCGTAGCAAAATAGTAGAGCCAATTGCTGATGTCTGCTGGGGAGTACTAAGCAATCTCAAATAAGAAAATTGCCCCCGCCAGCTAAAAAACTCACTATCAGGTTCTTCTTCGAGAGTGGTGGCATCAAACAGATCTAGACCAAAATTAAACTGTGAGCGGACTGAAATTACCTGCTGACGATTACGCTGTAAGTATTCCTGAGTTAGGCTCAGTATAGAAGTATTGATCTCACCATTTTCATCCGCACCAGGGGTTAAAGGCTGAGGCTCATCCAAAACTGTACTATCACTCTCTCTTCTTGTCCCCGTAATGCTCAAAGCCAATTCCTGGCTGACTTCAGGGGTAGCTCTTCTCAGAATAGGCTGCCTTAGGGTTAGATTGTAGTTACGGGAATCAATATCAAGATCGAGATCCTCAAAATCAGCCTGAACTATTTCATTTAGTGCCACGCGAAAATCAAAGCCAATCGAACCATCTCGACTATTGATGGGTAAGGTATATCCCCCTGCAAATTGATTACTCCCGTCGGTATTATCATAGGCAAATTGAAATTGATCGCCAAAACCTAAAAGATTTGCTTCTTCTATTTGAACTCCTCGCTCAAAACTACCAATACTAATATTGCGGTTGTTATTAAGATTTATTTTTAGAGCAAATGTGTCATCAGGTACTACTGAAACTGTCAATATGTTGGTTCCAGGTTTTGTTCCAGCCCCTAACTCGGCATTTAAGCTCTCAATTAAAGGGTTGAGCTGTAATAGTTGCAGAGCAGACTGTAGTTGATTTATATTAAGGGGCGTGCCTGTCCGATTCTTCAGGCGATCGCTGATATAGCTTGCTTTTAAGCTGCCTGAAACGACACTTACATCAATTTCTGCCAGACTTCCTTCAATGATCTGAATTTGAACTGTTTGCTTGTCTAAACTTTGAGCAGGAATGTATGCTCCAGAGGTAATATAACCCTGACTAACGTAAAGCTCGGTAATCGCGTTAGCTGCCTCGATTAGCTGAGCAAAAGAAATTGCTTTTCCCGTAAACTCTTGAACCGCCTGATTGAGTTCATCTGAGGTAAACACGGTACTTCCTGCAAAGCCAAACTGCTCTACTACAATCGTTCCTGGTATATCCAATACCGACTCAGGTAGCGGTGGAATTGGCAACGAGTCATTTAGAGGACTATCTCTTCTTGGTAAAGGTTGAGGTTGCCTGGGCTGACTAGGTTCAGGATTTAGAGGTTCTACTTGAGCGATCGCGGTTTGAGGACTGAAACAAGTTATATGAAACCATAGGCTGTAACTAAATAGTTTTTTTACTTGCGCCATTGTTTTGAGATTCAGAGAAGAAAGTAATGCCGTAGCCTGTAGGTGACATTTAATACTTTGCTCAGGCTCGATTATTACTAAAGGAAATAGTCTCCGAACCATGGTAAATAGCAGATGAGTAAAAACTAGTAATTCATACTCAACAGTAATAATAACGACGCTAAATTGTATCTGACCAACAGTCTACAAGGTTTTTATTGAACAAGTGCAGTTTTGAAACTGGAAGACACTCAATGATTTAATTTTAATACTTGAATCAGCCAAAATATTATCTTGATTGGCGTTTGTGCAGCGCAAAGACCACATTGACTTACCTAATCGCTAATGCTTTCCAATCGGGTAAGATGGAATGCTAACAGCATTGGGCGTACGCTCTGGTGCTGTGATCTTTGTTGAAACATGCATGTTATTTGTACTTATATTTCAGCTAGGCTGACTCTTCAACCTGAAGTTGCCCTCAGCCCGACTTGCTTATGAAATCAGCCATGTCATAAAATAAATTATGACTTTTAGTAAACAATTATCTTAAATTATTAAGATTAAGCGATACTAAAGATTCAACTTGGCTAAAATTCGATTTTATACTTATAACATCATTTATTTCGCAGATGAAAAAAGTTAGATTTTTGTTATTAAATCATCATAATAAAATATTGCAGTCGTTGAGTAATCGATAGTCAAATACTATTACTCTATATAAGATAGGGTTAATATCTACTTAATGATTTAATATAATCAATACACTTTTTAATGCAATATTTATCAGGCAATGATATCAATTTATACTTAATCAATAATTTTTGTGTGTATTACATTGTTTGCTAAGATATATGTAGTATTAATGTAAATTTTGGCTTTTCTTGCTACAGATTCTAAGCTGTAATAAGCATGCAGTCGAGTAGTAACAATTTATTAATTATGATTAATCAAAATTTTCTAATGAATTCAGCATTGGTAACATCTATAACTTTAGTTACTATGGTATCTTTTACCCAGCAGAGCCAGGCTATCAGCACTGTTCAAGTGACCTGCGATCAAGATGCGGCAGTGCCTACCGTAATTGCTACTTTATCCAATCAAAAGGCTTCCCAAGTTACACCGATACTATCGTTTTTGCCAGAATATTTTTCGGCTCCAGAAGCCCTGAAGAATTGTCAAAATACTGCCACTCAGCTTAACATATTTTATAATGGGGAGCGAATGAACTATTTGGCTAGTGACACTATAGATAGAAGACCAGTAGTTTGTGCTGTAGAGCGAAGAGGATTAGGCTGTGACAGTTACAATAGCCAGCTTTTATTTTCTCTTAGTGAGCCTGTGAACCCAGCTGAACTTCTTTTTAATATGCTAGGTGACAACTTTAAGGGATCTCAGCTACCCTCTTCTAGAACCGTAAGTCGGATATATACAGATTTAAGACCTGCTTGGTGGCCTTTTTAACCTAGTAGGGGCGAACGGCTGTTCGCCCCTA
>JBCCDL010000795.1:0-3192 GCA_039030815.1 Cyanobacteria bacterium P01_A01_bin.83
GCCTGATTAATTTGCGATCGCCAGGATTTGAGAGTATTGTAAACCTTGCCATTGTAGATAGATGATTCTCAAGTTAGTTGGAGAAAACCAGTAGGATCAGTCTTCCAAATAGATAACTACTCCCCGCTCCGAATATCTAAAATCACCTCAGCAGTAATCGCTCGCTCGTTCTGTCCCAGTATTTTAATCCGTCATACGGCGATCGCTATTGTCACTAATCCATAAATCACTAACTTACTTACCCTCTTCATCTATTGCTTGACCTCTAATGCAGAACTTAGTTCTATTGTTCCCAAGCGATCGTGATTTTTAATCGGTTGATCTTGAAGATTTCGCTCTCGGAAGAATGCTAGGAATCGCCATGAAAGTCAGCATAATCATATTTGCCACCCAAAAGAGCAAAACCAACCACAATAAAACCAACCAAGGCTGAGAATAAGTGACTAAATGTAACCCCATCCATAATTGCCAAATCCGAAACCCCTTATAAAGTGTTCCAATAATTACGACGACACTCTAAACAAAAAAAAGCAACATCACCCGTTTTACTGTTAAAGATATTGACCCAGATCGATCTCAATAGTGCAATTAGAAGTAGGATAAGCTACACAAGTTAGCACATAGCCTTCCTCAATTTGTTGCTCGCTTAAAAATATTTGTTCTGATTGATCTACAGTGCCAGAGATCATCTTCCCCTGACAAGTAGCACAAGCACCTACGACACATTCAAAGGGAATTTTAATCCCTTTTTCGACAGCTTCAGAAAGAATATACTCATTATCGGGAACGGCGATCGTTTGTTGAAAGTTTTTGCTGTTATTAATTAAAGTGACATTATAAGTAGTCATGGTTTACTCTTGAGAACTAATTGCCTACATTAACCGCGATCGCCGTCAAGTATAAAAGATGTATTACTTTGTTTCCATCAACGGAAAATTTACGGGTGGAATAATCTTAGCAATGTCAGCATTCTTCACACCATTGAGAAAAAGTTAAACGATATGGACTTATTGTAAGTTGGTATTGTTGGCATTGAAGAAAGCATAAGCACCTATGCCTAGAAATAAGTATCCCAATAGTTTATAAACAGACGAGTTAGCGATTCTCTTCATCACAGTTACCAGTTACCAAAAAGGCGTGTTCTGCTTCTGTCTTAGACTATTGGGGGTTATTTGGGTGCGATCTTGGTTCGGGGACGGGCGATCGCCTAGCAAATATTCTCACAAGTAATGATATGAAGTTGTTGAAAGTATATTGTAGGAAGTTTGGCACTTTTATCTATCAATTATCATGAAACATACTTCAAATAAAAATCTTCAAACTTGCAAGCTTTAGAGCGATCGCACCTTCCAACCCACAATAACTAAACTTAATCCTGTTCTCACTCAAAGCAGCCGTAGCCATGTGATTAGGTTCGATGGGAATCTTGACATCTTCAGGAAAATCAACCGTTAATTCTCCATTTATGTAGATGTCTGCGCCTGGATAAGCTTGCTGTAGTTCTTGTAGAGGCTGTACGGCATCTTTATCATTAAAGGTTAAATTCCTAATTTCAGTAGTGGCAGCTTCCCCGACGTTGGTTGTCACTTTGCTAGTAATTATCTGTGCGCCAGTCTATACTAGGATAAGAGCTATTATGCATCCCCATAACTGCCAGCATAAATGCTCAACTTCATAAAGTATTTTCCGTCAACGGATAACTATACTCAATTAATAAATGTACTATTGAAGAGTTATCAAATTTCACTATAGCAATCTAGTTTAGGAGTAACCCCAGTCGTGGAGTCACGATATAACGCAGCAGAAATTGAACAGAAATGGCAACGGCAGTGGCAAGCATCGGCAATAGATAAAACACCTCAATCCAGCACTCAGCCAAAATTTTACGCTTTATCAATGTTTCCTTATCCTTCAGGCAATCTACACATGGGTCACGTACGTGTTTACGTAATCGCCGACGTAATTGCCCGTCTGAAGCGCATGCAGGGCTATCGAGTGTTGCACCCAATGGGTTGGGATGCTTTTGGCTTACCTGCTGAGAATGCAGCGATTGACCGTGGTGTTGCACCTGCCAAGTGGACTTTCCAAAATATTGCTCAAATGCGGGAGCAGCTAAAACAGTTGGGGCTTTCTATTGATTGGGAGCGAGAAGTAGCAACTTGCGCTCCTGATTATTATAAATGGACTCAGTGGCTATTTTTACAATTCCTGGATGCAGGATTGGCATATCAAAAAGAAGCTGCGGTTAATTGGGACCCTATCGACCAAACTGTATTAGCAAATGAACAGGTGGATAGTGAAGGGCGTTCTTGGCGTTCGGGAGCCATTGTGGAACGAAAGTTACTTAAACAGTGGTTTTTTAAAATTACTGATTATGCCGAGAAGTTACTCCAAGATTTAGATCAGCTTGAGGGTTGGCCAGAAAGAGTTAAGACCATGCAGGCTAACTGGATTGGTAAGTCTGTTGGGGCATACTTGGAGTTTGCTGTGGTAGGTAGAGATGACAAGATTGCGGTCTTTACAACTCGACCCGACACGGTATACGGCGTAACCTATGTAGTGCTGGCACCAGAGCATCCTTTGACCCCTGAAGTAACTACCCCAGAACAAAAAGAGGCGGTAGAGGCTTTTATCGAAGAAATAAAAAGTGCCAGCGAAATTGAGCGTACTGCTGAGGATAAACCAAAGCGGGGTATTCTTACTGGCGGTACGGCAATTAACCCCTTTAATGGGGAGGAAGTTCCTATTTTGATTGCCGACTATGTTCTTTATGAATATGGCACGGGGGCGGTTATGGGGGTCCCTGCTCATGATACTAGAGATTTTAAATTTGCTACCGAGAAAGGTTTACCGATTAAAACCGTCATAGTTCCTCAAGGGCAAGACGCAAATCAACCCTTAGAAGCAGCCTATACTGAACCAGGAATCATTGTTAATTCAGCGCAATTTGATGGTATACCTTCAGTTGAGGGCAAAGCCCAAATTATTGAATATGCCGAACAGCAAGGTTTTGGTAAAGCACGGATTCAATATCGCTTACGTGATTGGTTGATTTCTCGCCAAAGATACTGGGGCTGTCCGATTCCCGTAATTCATTGTGATGATTGCGGTACTGTTCCCGTACCAGACCAAGATCTGCCTGTAGAATTGCCCGAATCGATTGAATTATCAGGGCGTGGTGGTTCTCCCTTA
>JBCCDL010000796.1:0-3173 GCA_039030815.1 Cyanobacteria bacterium P01_A01_bin.83
AGGACGTGTGGTTGGTTTAGCACACTTTACGGTGGGTTATGTCCTGACCTATGCGGCATTCCTAATTGCTTCGACCGCTGGTAAGTTTGGTTAGCAATATCTATCACTTATCTTGTGAATAAGTAATTAGTTCCCCTATCTGAAGATAGGGGATTTTTTTGTTTGGGAGAGATTAATTCATAGCCGCACAAAGTTAGATTAGGACATATTTAGGTTGTCGGTTCGTAGGTAGTAACAGTCCTAATCTAAGTCCGTAATGCTTGCTATATATGGAGAATAGATAACTTCTCTAATTTAAGTTTCTGTTGATGTTGTGCCATGATTAACCCAGATATCAAATCCATCAGAAAACTGAATGGCTGCTTCTGTTTCAGAGTGAAGTAAATTGTTGCTATCAAACAAAAGCTTTCTGGGGCGATCGCAAATAAAGCAAACGTCATTATAAGCAAGAATCCATCCGCATTCTCGAACTAAATCTAGAAAAGCTTGCCATTTTTTTTGATTATACGGCAGATTTAAAGCAGAAAAACAAAAGTCTAACCAACTAGCAGTACAAGCAAGAGACTGATTTTGAAACTGGGAAATTGCGTGAAGTACCCAGCTTATATCTTGTTGTGATAAAGCAGACTTAATTTGTTCATCACTTTTTGTCCAAAATTCATCGTAAAGTTGTGATTTTGCTTCGTTAGGCAAATAATCAGTGGTCAATATATCTAAAATTATTTTTGGTTTCCAAGTGTTTCTATCTGGTAGATTTAACTCTTGTTCTGTTTTTCCTTTTCTTAATTTGATAGCTTGATATATTACTTCAATATCTTCTTCTGTTTGAGAATCTTGAGGAATCAAATCGGCGATTTTATCTTCTAAGAATTTATCACTAGATAAACTTAACTGTCCCATGAGTCTATTCAGAGGATTTTTTTGCTGGCTAGAACGTATTTTTTTTCCTTTAAATCCTGCTTTTATTCCTAGTAAAATCCATTTTTGCCATGTCATCTGACTTATTAGAATTTCTGAGGATTCTTTTGCTTTGGGTATGTTAGATATAATTTTTACAATTGCATTTTGAGGGCTACTACACAATTCAATAATTGGCTTACGCTTGCCCATAACTTGATAAATATTCTGAATTGCAACAGTTGCATTAGTGGAATTGATTGGTTCGTTAGACAATGCAATTTTTCTCCATTTTTCCTTATACATAGGAATAAGAGATTTTTGCTCTGATGTAAAAAACTCTATTTGAACCATACAAAGTTTTTGGGTAATTGACGATTTTTACAGTCTTCTAATACGACTATACATAAGAGACTTCGCTGATTTTAACTGATTTTTCGATTTTTGGGTTGAATATTACATCAATTTATTTGATATTTTTAACGTATTACTAAATTCAGTAAATCTCTTGTCATATATCGATTCTCGAGGTTGTCCCCCCGTCAGGAATTGGAGTTAAAGAAATTATTGGCTGGAATATATATATTTATTTATAGTGTAAATATCCAAACAGGTATATCGGCTCTAAAAATGGCAGAGAAACGTTCTTGCGATCGCTGACTTGCAGTTTAGCTCCATAGATAGGGGATTTTTAATATGGTTATTTATACTTAATTGCCGTTAATTTCATTGATAAGAGCGATCGCTTTATCTTCCAAATCTTTATATTGATGTTTAGCTGCAATCTTTTTAGCTTGTTCAAAATCTTCAAGGGCTTGTGTTAAATTCTTTCCAATCTGATATTTAGCCAAACCTCTAAAATAATAGCCATGCTCGTCATTTAGGTGAGATTTATCTTCAGCACTCTTTTCTAGATTATTTGCCGTATTGAAATCTTGGAGTGCTTCTGGGTTATTAAACTCAAAATGGATGTTAGCTCGACCATAATAAGCAAATTTCAATCTATCATCTAACTTTATACAGCTATTAAAGCTTTTTAAAGCATCAGCATACATTTCTTGAGTAAATTGAATTGCCGCGAGATTGTAGTAATTACTCGCAGTTGGTTCAAGTATAGTCTTTCTACGAAAATTGAACATCGCACTTTGATGATCGCCAGAGTAGCAATAGGCAACACCTCTTACAAAATAATCCTCTGAAAGATCGCAATTATCTGTAACACCAGTTTTGCTAAGAGGATGATTAAGCCAGATACTCAATTCTTCTGCCAGCCAATCAATATCTTGAGACGTAACGGGATAATCATGATTGTTGACTAGCTCAAATTTATCCCCAGCTAAATAAATATTGAAACTGAAAAACACATTATTAATATTATGAACTGTATTTATTTCTAGTTTTTCCAGGGTATTTTTTCCTCTAGCGAAGATACAGTCTAAGTTAAAACCAAATACTTGCTCCATCAAAATTACGGCTGAAGAATCAATTTTTAATCTTCTGTTAGTCAGCATTGGTTTAAAAAACTGATAGCTTGAGACTACGGCAGCCAAAGTTGCTCCCGCCCAAATGCCAAAATGTTGAATCGACTGCTCCAAAACAGTTTCGATAGGAATTCCCATTAGCAAAGCGATGATAATTACCGCACTAGGCAGCCAGCAAAATAGTATGATCGAGATTGTATTCAATTTACCCTGCCAATGAAAATTTTTAGGCGGCATAATCGCTTCCCAAGAATCATCGTTTTGACGGAGAATAATTTTGCTATTGGGCGGTTGGACAAACTTTTTAGTTTCCTGACCTTGATAATTTTTACATGCAGACAATTCTGCCAATGCTTGAGTCGCCGAGGTAAAACGATTGCTTAAGCTAGGGTTTGTGATCTGCTTGAGCCAATTGCTAAAACCTGGGCTAAGATTACAAAATTCTTCAAACTCAATTTTTAATTCGGTTTCAGGCAAATCTGCTGGATGTTCCCCCGTAACCAAATAGATTAAAGTTGCACCCAAACTATACAAGTCTGAAGCAGGTTGCACTCTACCACCAAACTGTTCAGGAGGCATATAGCCGTAAGTGCCCACGACAGTAATAGTGTTGTTTTTTGCAGCTACATTTTGCACTGAGCCAAAATCGACTAGATAAACTTGTCCGACGCTATTTCCAGAGCGATCGCTTAATAAAATGTTACTGGGTTTGATATCTCGATGAATTACTGACGGCTGGCAAGAATGTAAATACTTTAAGATTTCTAAAATAGCTTGAGCTAATTGCTTGACTTC
>JBCCDL010000797.1:0-3169 GCA_039030815.1 Cyanobacteria bacterium P01_A01_bin.83
AGATAATGTTCCTATTCAGCATCTGGATGATTTTAAAGAAAAGAATCCTCATTTCTGTAACGAGCTAATTTTTAGCCACGACAATAAGTTGCTGATTTCCGAAAATGTTTCTTCTGGGCGAGAAGATAACGTTTTCGTACACCGTGTTAGTGATGGAAAACTATTGCAATACATACCGTGGTCTGATGCCAATCATACCAAGACAGACCTCAAGCTAAGTCCTAACAGTAAGTTTATTGCCATGTCTTACCGAGTTCGCGATGCTAACAGTAGCATCATCATGTTTCCTACTTTTGATGTTCCCATCGGATTATTCGGTCATATAGATTTTTGGTATGTCAGCGATAGCGGTTATAACTTTTGGGTTAACCTTCCAGTAGCTACAATCAGAGCGCATTGGTTGAGAATAAATAAGATTGCTTTTAGCCCCGATGGTAAGTGGTTGGCTTCCATGAGCGATAGCAAAGATCACAATCGTGTTCGTTTGTGGCGGATGCCCCCCTATTCTGGCTGGTGGTGGTTTTTAGGTTCTATTGCTTTAGTAGTGTGGGTATTTAGGTATAAAAATGAGTTGCAAGAATGGATTAATCGTTAGATAGATAATTATGATTTAGACATACTTTAGCTATCAGGACTACTCTTCAATTTAATGCTTCTAAAAACAAAAGCTCTAAATTTGTAAGCTAATGAAAATGAAATAGCCCTGAATTTTGTACGGCTATATTTCTTAAGGTCGCAGTTGATAATTAAGACTCAATAACCTTAACCATAGGCTAGGATAGCGTTTCTCCAGCCAAGGCTGTGACTGTTTTAACCAACCAGGAAACCACCTCCCTAGTAAAAGATTTCTCAAAGCATCTAAGTTAAAAGACCAATAAGAACCCAACCAACGCAGCATATCTTTACTTCCAGCCATTTCCCAAATCCAGATTAGTAAAGCAGGATTTTTACGGGCGGCAATTAATGCTAATCGAGTAAAAGTATACCAGTCAGTGCGATCCTTAATAAAAGTGTCGGCAACTTCTGGTGGTTCATTTGCCAGTAAACCAAAGAAAGTATTGAGCATGGAGTTAATTCTTTGGGGAGGTAAAGTTTTCCCCGTGGGTACCATCATGCCTTTAGAAAATAGCCAGGTAACTGAAATATTACTCTGATAAGCTCTAACCTGATTGAGATGTTTTGCCGTCAGCAAGTCGTGTTGTAGAGCAGTATGGAGTAAAGTCGTAAGACGTTCTAGATTACGCACCAGCGAACCGAACCCCGTAAAAATTAAAGGAGACTGCAACGATGCCGCATCACCAATTGCCACCAAACGATCAAAGGCTACAGTGCGATCGCGATCGCTTGTACTAAAATGTCCAGGTATATAACCAAAAGTAGGCTTTTTCCAGACTAACTGCTCCATGTCGCAACGGCGATACTCGGGCAAAATAGTAAAGAAATCTTCGTACATTTCTAGTAGAGAGCCAGGATTTTCGGGATGTACCTGATGATAATGAAACAGGTAGAAAGTCAACTCACCATTACCTGCGGGAAACAGTTCCCAAATTAGCTGTCTTCCTCGGGATATATCTCCATGAGAATTGAGAACATCGCCATAATCTTGATCCCAGACCTCAGAAGCAAAACCGCTTTCTATCACCGCCCCAACTGTGGGACAAACGCTATCAAAAGCACGACCTCCATTAAGCTGCCAGGCAATAGGTGAAGCAGTCCCCATAGCATCAATCAGCAGCCTTGCCGTTGCCTGCTTACTAGTTTGAGTTGGTAAATGGGTCAACTTGACTGTAACTGACTGTGGAGAAACATCTGCCCGAACAAATTCCGTTTCATCCCAGATAGTTCCCCCTGCCTGAAGCAATTTATCGCCGCAAAAACGTAGTAGCTTTTCGGCATCAATAGCTATATTTAATACTTTGGGGGTATGTAGAACCGCCGCCTTAAGATGATCAGGATTATAAGCATCAAAAAATTTACTAAAACCATCTATATATTCTGCTGCAATAACCGATTCAAATTCTTGGGGAGTAAATAAACCCAAATTGATCAAACTCTGAAACTCATCGCGAGATATATTCCACTCCCGATTCATTCTGCCAAAGGGCAGTCGTTCCACTAGCAGTACTCGATAACCTTTCAATGCCATCACCGCAGCATGAATTACCCCTAATGCCCCCCCAATGTAAATCAGATCGTATTCTGATGGACTATTGCTATTGAAATCACTAGGAAAAATTACTGTTTTGGGTTGCTGAGGATTGTTGACACTTTCGCGCCAACGTTGTTCCCACCAATAAACACGATTAAGATCGTATTCCCCATTAGGCATTTTCTGAAAAAATTTAACTGTTTGGGGGTAAGTATCTGTCAATGCCGCAAAAATAGACTGCTTGGATAAATCAATTACTGGGGGAACAGGATAATTAGGCGGAAACGCTTCGCGAATTTCGGTAGTTAATTGCTGTTTTATTCCTTGAGCTGCTGCAATTTTTTGTCCCCATTGAAAAATTTTAAGATAGGTTGTGCGTTGTAGCTGCCAGGTAAAAATTGATAACTCACTAATATCAGATGAATCAAATTTAACCCTAATGCCATCTGGAGTCGTGATTTTGTGTCCCGATCGAGGTTGCCAGACATTTTTCAACCAATTTTTAACTTCTGTGATCCGCGAGGTAGGTATTTCGAGATAGGCTAACTCTTTCATATATAAATGTTATAAATATATTCTTAAAGAATGCTCAAACTAGAGTCAATTTGAGAATAATTAGGCTAAGATTACCAGACTATTAATTTTCTCATCCTGTGTGGTCAAAAAATAAAATATTTAGCATCTGAATTTTAAGGTTACTCAATTTTGGCTACTGCTTTATTGTCCCTATGGATTATTCTATTCCCACTAGCACTGAAGAAATATTGGCTCTCAAAAATAATTCAATTAATGAGGAAATTGTCGCTACTGCGATCGCTGGTGTAGTTCAAATAGCTCGTCGTCAGGGGCAATCTTTAGAAGAACTAACTCAAAGCGTTTTGCACGATGATCGAGTTTTAGATTCAGAGCGACGTAAGTGGTTAAGTGAAATGATTGTTAGAGCATGGGATCTAATGTCTCACTCACCAAAATAAAAATTATGACATTATTTATTCAAATATTCCTGAACCTAATTTTGAT
>JBCCDL010000798.1:0-3168 GCA_039030815.1 Cyanobacteria bacterium P01_A01_bin.83
ATGGACATCATTCTTTGCCATCAAACCGTAGATTTTGACGCATTGGGTTCGGCGGTGGGTTTATCTCGTCTCAAATCAGGGGCAAAGATTGTTTTAACAGGCGGCGCACACCCTACAGTTAAAAACTTTTTGGCATTGTATCGAGATGAATTTGATTTTGTCGAGATGCGAAGTATTACTCCTGAAGCGATCGCCACGATTTATATTGTCGATACGCAAAAAAGCGATCGCCTGGGGGCAGCAGCTAACTGGTTGACTTTGCCCAATGTGCAGCGAATTGAGTTGTTTGATCATCACCTTGATTTGCAGTCGGATATTCCCGTAACCCAGATGCACACCGAAGCTGTGGGGGCGATCACCACCTACATTGCTGAATTATTACAAGAGCAGCAGATTACCCTCACACCTTTTGAAGCTACGGCAATGGCTTTAGGTATTCATGTGGATACGGGTTCTTTGACTTTTGATCAGACTACTCCCCGTGATGCTAGAGCGATCGCTTGGTTGATGGAACAGTCGGCTAAGGTAGGGATTATTGCTGAGTATAATGAACCTGGCTTATCGATTCAGCTACAGGACTTATTGCAAGAAGCATTAGCTAATTTAAAGCGGATCACTGTTCAAGGATACACCGTAGCCTCTGTTGTCTTAGAATCAGATGGTTTTGTTAGGGGCTTGTCTTCTGTAATTGCCAGATTAATTGATCTGACCGAAAGTGATGTCATGCTATTGGGTCATGTATATCCTAAAAGCAACCAGCAAAAGCTAGTGGTGATCGGGCGATCTCGTTTATCCGAAACTAATCTCAACCAGCTATTTGAACCTTTTGGTGGTGGCGGACATGCCCAGGCGGCATCGATGTCCATCACTACTGACAATCCTCAACAGATATTTCAAGAGTTGTTAACGCAACTAGGGTTACAGATTCCCCACCCACCCACAGCACGAGATTTAATGTCTTCTCCTGTAAGAACAATTCGACCTGATGTGACAATTGAACAGGCACAGAGGATTTTATTTCGCTATGGTCATTCGGGATTATCGATAGTAGATGAAAATGACAGTTTAGTAGGGGTTATTTCCCGTCGCGATTTGGATTTAGCAATTCATCATGGATTCAATCATGCTCCTGTTAAAGGCTATATGAGTCGCAATCTTAAAACAATCGCTCCTGATACTGCCTTACCTGAAATAGAATCATTGATGGTGACATATGACGTGGGTAGATTACCTGTAATCGAGTCGGGAGATTTAATTGGCATTGTTACTCGTACCGATGTCTTGCGTCTGCTGCACGATCAGCGCAACGATTACAAGCCCGATTCAGCTACCAAACCCAATCTTACCTCTCACCTATTACCAACCTTACAAAACCGTTTAGAGCCTGCTATTTGGCAACTACTGCAACAAGTTACCCAGGCATCCCAATCACGAGGCTGGAATCTCTACCTAGTAGGGGGAGGAGTTCGTGATGTGCTGTTAACTAGCGATCGCGAACCGTTATTATTACAGGATATTGATTTAGTAGTAGACGGTTATCATCGTGCCACTGATGAAAGGGCTGGAGTAGAGTTAGCCAATGTAATTCAGCAAATGTATCCTCATGTAACTGTTTCAATTCATGGGGAATTTCAAACCGCAGCTTTGGCTTGGCATCAAGATCCTAACTTGGGCAATCTATTAGTAGATATTGCCACAGCACGAACCGAATTTTACCCTTATCCTGCGGCAAATCCCCAGGTGGAGGCGAGTTCTATTCGTCAGGATTTGTATCGACGTGATTTTACGATCAATGCCTTGGCAGTGCGCTTAACACAACCTAAAAGGGGAGAATTTTCCCGTAAAGGAGATTTATTGGACTTCTTTGGCGGTTTACTAGATTTGCGATCTCGTCTGATTCGGGTGCTGCATACTAATAGCTTTATTGAAGACCCCACACGTATTTATCGTGCCGTTAGATTTGCTGTGCGCTTAGGTTTTCAAATTGAAACCCAGACGGAAGAATATATTCGCTATGCCATTAGAAGCGGAGTCTATGAGCAATTAAGAATTAGCGATCGCCAAACCCCTGCTTTAACCACCAGGTTAAGAGCAGAATTAAAATATATTCTCCAGGCTCATTATTGGAAACCTGCAATCAAATTGCTGGCTCACCTGAATGCCTTAAGCTGCTTACATCAAGAGCTTAAGCTCACTCCTGCCTTAAAATGGCAATTGAACTGTGTTAGTAGATGGTTAACTTACTTTGAGCCAAAAACTACCGAACATTGGTTAATTAGACTAGAAACTTTGATTGCTCATTTAACACCAGCAGAACGCAGGATGGTAGGAAATAACCTACAGCTAACTAAAGATAGCCTCAAACGACTACAGCAACTAGAAATACTGGAAACGCAAATAGCCTCTGGGTTACTCAAATGCGATCGTCCAAGCCAAATTTATCAACTATTGCACCCTTATTCATTGACCCAGCTAATTTTATTTGCTGCTCGCAGCGAGCGCCAAATTCGTCGTTTGATTTGGCAATATATAACTAAATTATCTCAAGTCAAACCTGTACTTAATGGTAATGACTTAAAAACCCTAGGTTTTAAACCAGGGCCTTTATATAAACAAATTTTAAATGATGTTTTGGCAGCTAGTCTGGATGGTCAGATTAGCGCTCGCCAAAGCGCAGTTGATTATGTAAAATCCAAGTATAAGCTTTAAAATATGAGGTCTTACTCAAAGTTTATTTAATCAGCAAAAAGACTAATAGGATTATTATCTACTCTCAAAGTTACATCTTGCAGATCAAATGCTGAACTGTTGGTATTAGTAGTACCCAACTCAACTAAAAACAGCTCTTGATATTCATTCAAACTACCCAAAAGAGTAGAAACAGAATCTTGTTGATCGAATCCAGCCAAATCAGGTAACTGATCATCAGGGGCTAAAACCAATTCACTAGGAGTAGCTAAACTACAGGAAGTATTGTTATTGATGATACTGTATTCCAAAGTCAAATCATTAATTGAATCAACAGACAGCAATACAGTATCTTCTACAACCATAGTTTCTACTAGCTCTTGATTGTGGTAAATATCTACCTGAATGTCCAACAATTCTCCGCCTACACCACATTGAATTTGAGAAGCAAAGTATAAAAGCTCAATCATATTGTTAAAT
>JBCCDL010000799.1:0-3161 GCA_039030815.1 Cyanobacteria bacterium P01_A01_bin.83
AGTCTATCAGAAGCGAAAGCGCTCCAGGCAGGATTTATTGAAGATCTGATGGAGGAAGATGCTCAAGGAATACATCTGGAGTTAGAACAGTGTTCAGAGCCTGATGCTTTAACTGTGTGTGAAGATGAACTTTTTTAACCATTAGTCAAGTCCTTAATTTTAATCACCATTTCAGTTCTAGAGCAAACTTCAAGCTTGATCAACATTTTTTGTTGATCTGTACTAGGAGTAATGAGTAATGAGTAATAAGTAGCAAGACCAGACATTCCTATGTTTCCTATCAAGACATGACTATATATAGTAAAGCTCAATAAGCGATCGCCTATTGAGCTAAGGTAAAGAATTAAAAAATATGAGCAATTAAACTTTGGAGATCTCAACATCCCCTTGAGCTACATACCAGGTATCCTTATTTTGAGGACTAATGGGTTCACTCAACACTACTAAATAGCGATCGCCTTTTTTCTCAATCGATAGTAAATAATAAGTTTGCTTTGCTTCTACTTGGTACCAAGCGGTGCCATTTCCTTCTGGATCTTGTTCTTGTAAAACAGTAAGTTCCTCTTCACTTGCCATAAAGATTGTACCATCGGCATTACTAACCTGTATTTTTTGGTCAATATTCCACAGTTTGGTAAAGCTATCTTTTAAATCTTGAGGAATTGCTTCATCGATAAAAATTAGAGCCTCTTCTTGATGGGAATCAATAGATTTTGAGCCTTTATAAGAATGAGGTAAATTTTTTAATTCAATCGTTGATTCTTGAGCATTTATCCCTGGCTGCCATCCCTTGCGCCATTTACCTGTAAACTTATCGATAATTGCATTGCCATCATCGAGTTCTGATTCAATCTTGCTTTGCAGCCACTGTAAAGCATATTGTTGGAGTTCCTGTTGTTTTGGAGTACTGTATTTGGCATAAGATGTGAATGCATCTGTGAGAAAGCTAGAACCTGATTTTGAAGTAACCATGAAAACTCTCCTCGGATTTACTTTAAAGGTTGACAACTCAAATGCTGCTAATGAAAATTAGCAACCAGTAGATAGCATTTTTACCTTTCTAAATTTGAAGCTAAACTTTATCCAACCATCGATATTTTGGATACGATTTGTCAGATAAAAGAAAAAGAGAAGAGCCTAAAAAAAGAGCATAATATTATTGGAATTACGCTCTTAATAACCTAAAATTTTCAAGTTACAAAAAACAATCTTTCTATGTTAATCTCAGGTCACAGCTTGAGAGATTTGAAATTCTGCAAGAGATTGCACAAATTAATTATAGAGAAGCTTTTTTTTCTAAAATCTCGTCCATTTCTTTGCACCCTGAGCATTACTGCACTACTGAGGAGCAAGAAATATCCACTTTTTAGCAGTGTATTAGTGCATTATCTCCTCAACAATACAAATAATCTTAAAATAAAACGGTTAATTACGATACAAAACTCGGCTTATGCCAATTTTAAACTGAATATACCGACCGTCAAACAGTTCGTTTCAACAGTTAAATTCAGTAAATTATAAGCAGGCGATCGCTAATAGGAGTATTGGTTGTGATTTCTGGTTTTAGATATTTATGTCTCAATTTCTGACCAGATTATTTCCACAACAGCAAAATTACCATCAATCTTTTCAGTTTCTGCTTCAGGGTGAGTGTAGGATAAAAGGGCGTAATAAATATTCTGGCATTTTAACAAATACTTAGGAATAATTGAAAACCATCCTTTGACCGTATCATTGACATTATATTTAAAGTAAAAACGTTCTTTAGATTGAGGTGATGCTGTCAAAATCCAATAATTTTTGTATAGAGGTTGCGATCACTCAGTGCCAGGGAAGCTGATCGCTTTACTAATTATTTCCCTAGTTTGCTCGATAGTCAGTTTTGGTTCAGTCCACACTATTTCCCATTGACTTCCAGAACCTAGTAACTGAAGATCGTTATCGATTCCTGGCTTTCCTAAAGTATCAATTATGAGTCTGGATAATATACAAGAACTGTTTACTTGATTAAAAGTTACTTTAGTCACAATTGTCTCAGTACCTTCAATCAACTCTTGCTCGATAGATTCAATTTTCATCTGCTTAATAACTGATTTTTTTTATAATAGTCTTACTAATTTAAATGAACAGTACTATTTATTACTGTCGCTCAATTAAACCTGAAGCAGTTTGGTAAAGTCGATAAATAGCTGCCAATTATCATGTTCCTCGATAGCTTGCCATATAGTTTCAATGTTCGATTGCGATAATATAGCCAAAGAGTTTCCTCTTAATAAATTTTGGGTAATTAGTTTAATTTCTTCTGGCGATCGCTCTAACAATATCTGATGATAAAGCCAGCACCAACGCTTTAAAATGCTTACTTCTTCGACCGATACTAAGCATTTTAAATCTTGCAAAATATAGTTAGCATCTTGACTCCATTTAGTTGTAAACTTTTGTCTTAATTCGCTAAAGAATTTACCATAATTAACCTTAGTTAAAAATAAGAATTGTAGAGTCAGGTCGATTAATTCTTCGGTTTCCAAAAAAGACAGGCAATTAAATCCCAGCTTTTTTAACATTAGCTGATGATAATAATGGTTGTAAGACTCCGAAAAAGTATTCAACGCGGCATCCATTGCCGATATAGGAATGACTGCCGAGAGGGGACGCTGCAACATAGCTAGATTCCAGCGACAGACACTAGGCTGGTTACGATAACTATATCTGCCCTGGCGATCAAATGTAGCAGCAGTAAAGGCAGGATTATAGGTATCAATAAAAGCATAAGGACCATAATCAAAGCTTTCCCCTGTAATGGACATATTATCCGTATTGAGAACACCATGGCAAAACCCCTCCGCCATCCACTGGGCAACTAATTTGGCAATCCGCTGTACCAATTCGCCATAGAAGTTAATATAACTATCTGGTTGTTGCCATAGATGAGGATAATAGTATTTAATCACATGATCTAATAGTTGCTTGATTAAATCAGGGCGATCGTAATATTCTAGGCGTTCAAAAGTACCAAAGCGCAAATGAGAACGGCTAAAGCGCACCATAACCGCACCCCGAATCTTTGCTCCATCTCTGGTAAAGGCTTCCGTTTCAATTAAACTCAAACAACGAGATGTCTTGACTCCTGCATTATGTAGCGCCTCCGCAGCCAGAACTTC
>JBCCDL010000800.1:0-3144 GCA_039030815.1 Cyanobacteria bacterium P01_A01_bin.83
ATGGATACGGCAGTCCCTTATGTGGAGGCAATCTTCTTTAGAGGAACTCCATTTACAGGAACAGTATCATATAACGCCCAAGCTTATGAAATTCCCTACGACCCAGGAATGTTTAACTATGGCGCACTATACGCCGATCCTTTGCCTATAGGTGGGGCGGGTATTCCACCAACCTTGCTGATGCAGGATATGCGTCATTTCTTACCTGACTATCTACTTCAGCTTTATAAGGATAAAAGCATTAGAGGAGTGGGAGATCTCAGAATCCAAATTTGTGAGAGTTTCCAAAGGTCAATGTTTTGTGTGACTACCGCAGCAGTACAGGGATTAGCACCTCACCCCCTTGATACTAAAGATCCCCAACAACAGGCGGCTAACCGTATCTATCTTAAGGGCTGGCTCAATCGAATTTTGGAATCTCAATTGATCAAGGTTAACAGCACAACTTGATATGATCACTGTAATTCCATAACTTTGATTTTGCTATTTTTGCTCTCTGCTGATTGCTGACAATAATTACGATTAGTCAAGCTATTATTCTGGAAAAGGCAGCACAGCGTATTAGACAAACTTGTAATCAGGGTGGGATAATCAAAGTTCGACTGTTTATTAAGAAAATATTAAGGCAATTGTGATTAATTTTTTAGTAGCAGTTATAACAGTTAACTAACAGCAATAATTTTAATCAATGACAAAGACAGCATGGGTTTTCCCTGGACAAGGCTCTCAGAAAGTAGGAATGGTCAGTGACCTCCAAGAAAATGCGATGGGGCACAGCCCAGGCTTAGCAATCGCAAGAGCTAAACTGGAAGCTGCCGAAAAAATACTGGGGTGGTCTGTATTAGATTTGTGTCAGGGAGAAGAATCAACTCTAGCCCGCACGCTTTATACTCAGCCCTGTCTGTACGTTGTAGAATCTATTATTGCCGATCTTTTAATTGACAAATGTGGTTTACCAGATTTGGTAGCAGGTCATAGCTTGGGAGAATATGTGGCACTGTATGCAGCAGGTGTGTTTGATTTTGAATCAGGATTGAAATTAGTAAAAAAACGTGCTGAATTAATGGATAATGCTGCTGGCGGAAAAATGGCAGCTTTGATGAAGTTTGATCGCGATCAATTATCAACTGCTTTAGAACACACTGATGAGGTGGTTTTAGCTAACGATAATAGTGCAGGACAGGTTGTAATCTCAGGTACTCCTGAGGCGGTGGATCAGATCCTGAGTCAGGTCAAAGCCAGAAAAGTAACGCCTCTTAACGTGTCTGGTGCTTTTCATTCCCCTTTGATGCAAAATGCTGCTGACCAGTTTTTAGCCATATTAGATTCTGTAAGCTTCAATGATGCTAAAATTCCCGTCATATCTAATGTCGATCCTGTTCCAGCCAGCAATCAGCAAGAACTAAAACAAAGATTGGCTCAACAAATGACTAGTTCAGTGCGTTGGCGCGAAATCATGCTGCAATTTTCGCAGTTAGGAGTTACAAATATCGTTGAAGTCGGACCAGGAAAAGTATTGTGTGGCTTGATCAAAAGAACCTGTAAGGATATAAAATTGGAAGCTATTGGTACTGTAGAACAAATAAATGCCAAAGTTCCTGCATTAACTTAGGACGAGTCTGTAGCGAAAAAACCGACTTTAATTTACAAGGAGCAAGGATAAAATATAATTTCTGCTGGAGAGCCTTCTACTAAAGAAGCTGTTTTGAGTAAGTCTGCCTTCAAATGGTAGATTAGTAGCTGTTGCCAAGCCCATATTAAAGAAATTAAAACATAGCCACCATGACCAAACAGCACCGTATTACCTTACTCCCTGGAGATGGCATTGGTCCAGAAATTATTGCCGTAGCAGTAGAAGTTCTGCAGGCGATCGCTAGCAAGCATAATTTTGAGTTGGCGTTTACCGAAGCTTTAATTGGTGGTGCGGCAATCGACGAGACAGGGGAACCTTTACCAGATGCTACTTTAACAGCTTGTAGTAACAGTGATGCGGTCTTGTTAGCTGCCATCGGTGGTTATAAATGGGATAATTTACCCCGTCACCAACGTCCTGAAACTGGATTGCTGGGCATGCGAGCAGGATTGGAGCTATTTGCTAATCTGCGACCTGCAACTATTTTACCGCAGCTAATAGATGCGTCTTCCCTCAAGCGGGAAATAGTTGAAGGGGTCGATATTATGGTGGTACGAGAGCTTACTGGCGGGATTTACTTTGGTCAGCCTAAGGGTATCTTTGAGACTGAGACAGGAGAAAAAAGAGGCGTCAACACAATGGCGTACAGTGTAGAGGAAATAGATCGCATTGCCAAAGTGGGATTTGAAACAGCACAAAAACGCAGTGGTCAATTGTGTTCGGTTGATAAAGCCAACGTACTAGATGTATCTCAACTCTGGCGCGATCGCGTTACGGCAATGGCAGAGGATTATCCTAATGTAGAGTTAAGTCATTTATATGTCGATAACGCGGCAATGCAGCTAGTTCGCGCTCCTAAGCAATTTGACACCATCGTTACAGGTAACTTATTTGGTGATATTCTCTCTGATGCAGCAGCAATGCTTACAGGTAGTATTGGCATGTTGCCTTCTGCTAGTTTGGGTAAGGCGGGAACCCCTGGAGTATTTGAACCTGTTCACGGTTCAGCACCCGATATTGCAGGACAAGATAAGGCAAATCCCCTGGCACAGGTGCTTAGTGCGGCAATGATGTTACGTTATGGTTTAAATGAGTCTGAAGCGGCGACAGACATTGAAAACGCAGTCAACCAAGTCCTGGATCAGGGTTATCGCACAGGAGATATTATGTCCCCAGGAATGAAGGGGGTAGGTTGTCGGGAAATGGGTGACATTTTACTTAAGCAAATTAGCTAGCTTGTGGAAAGCATGATCTTAAGCAGTAAATATAGTTGAACAACGAGATATAATTCTTACTTGCTACTCGCTACTACATGCGGTATGCGCCGCTTTGTTACTTACGAACTAATAACTTTCGTAATGTCAAATATCTAGGGTTTGCTGAAAAAGTAAGGGAAAAAAATTGACAAGAATCAGCTTAGTTAAAAGATAAGTTTTTATTTTAGCAAGTATATTTGATATCAGGTTTAATCATAGAAGATTTATAAATTAAGCCTAATTTGTAGTTCTGAA
>JBCCDL010000801.1:0-3143 GCA_039030815.1 Cyanobacteria bacterium P01_A01_bin.83
CAATCTTGTATTTCTACATCTTTATTGCCACCACAAAACTCACTACCAAGAAAGGTGATATTGCTTGAGCCGAGTGCTTTGAAAGTTGCACGCTCGGTTCTTAGGGGGGAAAGGGACAGCGATGTCTCTGCCCTACCCGATTCCTATTTCTATAGGTTACTTTGGGCGATCGCTTTAATTCCGCCAAGAATTTAAACGGGCGATCGCTTAAAAAATCATTTGCTTCTATTATTATCGACAACAATAGAAAAAGCAAGCTCATAATTTACATTTCTACATGAGTAGAATAGAAGAGAGTTTAATCAAAAGCCTGCTGGAAAAATATTAGAATGTCAAAACAAAAATACTCTCAGGGAGAACATCCTAATAGCTTGTCCAACTTAACTTACCATCAGGGAAGGAAAAGCGATTTTGGACAAAGGAAAAAAACCAGAGGTGTTAGCTTAACTGATGAAGGGTGGGAGAATATGAAGTCCTTGGCTAGCGAACATGGTTGTTCTAGTGTTTCTGATTTTTTAGAGAAGATAGCTAGGGGAATTGTGGAGTTAAAAGTTTCTGCATAGGATCTCCTATTTTTACAGAACGGATGATATTACGGTTGCCTTTAATCAACTAAAAATGCGATTTGCGAAGTATAGCCAAAGGCATCGCTCTTTGCAGGGGAATTAGGGGTCTTAGCGAGCAAAAAATTAGCAGAATAATCTTTTCCTCAATTCTGATTTTGCCCACCCTACAGGCTACTAAAAAGCTTTTTCCCAATATGCTTTCCAAGAAATTATACATCCTAACTTATCCCAAGAAATTAGATAATTGTTTTCTTTAGAGAGTATCATTCCTAGTATTCTATGCATATGACCGACAAGAATTGCTTTGCACTCACCAGTGTCTATATCCCATATTCTAATGGTTTCATCAAATCCGCTTGTAATTAAATTGCTAGAAGTTGATATCATATTCCATACTCCACCATTGTGACCAGAGATAACTTTTTGTAAATCTCCATTACTAGGGTCAATTACACATATGCTGCCGTTATCAATCGATACAAATAGTAGTTGTTTATTATGGTCATGGTAAATCTCTACAGCGTTGATCTCAATACTGTTTAATGATTTCGACCATATTGAACTACCATTATTGAGTAATCTACAATCTAAGACATTATTTTTTTTCAATATGAAAGCTAAATTATTAGCTACTATAATCGATTTTACAGAACATTCTTGTTCTTCAAACACAAATTTCCTTTTCTTTATGTCGAATATCCAAAAACTAAAAGTATCATCATTGCCTATTATATAAAGCCTATTTACCAATGTTATATCATTAGGCATTCTGGGAAAATTAATTTCTTCTATGCATTCACCACTATTAATATCCCATATTTTTAAAACATTGTCTTCGCTATAGGACATAAGCAATTTGTCTTTATTTGCAACTGAAATATATTCAATAGGTTTTAAATGATAGCCAAAAATACTAGAAATATCAGATGGAGATAATATGCATTTAACAGTAATTTTCTCAGGTTCTTCTTCTGAGATAGTTATTATATGGTTATGATCATCGAATATATATTCCAACTCTTCTTTTTCATTCAAATAACATATGTGCTTGTTGCTATTTTCTATTTCCACATCAAAACTTTCAATTCTGGTAGAACTGAATTCGTCGTAAAAAAAAGCATAGAAAAGCGTATTTTTATTACTAGCTACAATAGCTTCAACATAGTCATTTTGAAATGCAATTGCTTTAGGAGATATTAATTGACTTTTATCCTCTATAAAAGTTGCCATACATTCTATTGAATTGTTTAGAGAAATATCTTCTATATATTTATCCAAATTTAGATTCAAATTTTGTAATGTTACATCTAATGATACTATTCTGCTAATAGATCCTTTGTCTTGAAAGTATGTCAAATTTATCATGATTTTTTTAAAATGCTTGAACACTCTTATTTATTAGTGCGTAACATCAGTTAATAATTGCTCCTTGAATTACAAACAAATCCTAAACATGGTGTCCTGAGCTACAAAACCTTAAAAGGTATACAGAATAAAGACTGCAAAGAAAATAAACTTGAACAAGTAGGTATCGTTAATCGGTAGAATATATCAAATCAATAACAGCAGCAACTTCAGCTATGGGAGATAACTACTGCAAATATCTCCTAGCTGCATTTTAAAAGCGATCGCCAATGAAAACTATGAACGATGTCCTCTACGCTGACGCGAGATTTGCTCCTCCTTATTCCCACCCCCAGCAAGATACCCAATTGCTGGAACAGTTTGGCTTTATTCCAGGCTTACAAGAGTTTTTAATAATTCGTCAAGTACATGCCTTAGAACATGCCACGGTATGGATGTTAAGTGAAACCGTCAACACCAAAAGGACAAGGCTGGTAACAAGTTATCTCTCAGCAGATAACGAAACCATTGGCGGATTATCCACCGAAAGGGGATTTTATCTTTACGGTGATATTAATCCTTACAAATTAAGAAAAGCAGTCAACACAGCTTTAACTCGTCTGCAACAGGGAGAATGGAATTTAGCCCTGCATCCCCGCTGCGGCACCAATTCTTCAGTCGCGGCAATGTTAACCGCAGGAATGGCAATTACAGCTCATTTTACCCTACCGCGATCGCCAATTCCACAGATGATGGGGATGGGGCTAGCGGCGATGACGGCTAATTATCTTGCTCCTGATATTGGTATTTATGTCCAGAAATATATTACTACCGCGATACCTTTTAATCTAAAACTGCAAAAAATAACTAAAATTACCGACAAATCAGGAAATTATGGCTATTTCGTTAGATTAAAGTGGATTTCATAATTTAAATTCAACTTCACCTGATTTTAACGTTGAAATCGATCGCTTTTCTTCATTTAGTTCACTTGTTAAGATGAGCCAAAATCCTAATGTTTTTTTGCTTCGTATACAATTTATTAGCTTTTTTCCTAAAAACGGAATTAAAAACAAAACTTAATTCCGTATTGTTGATAAATATTACGAGAAAGCAAATATTTGCTATTAATCGCCAATCTTAACGTTTGGGAAACAATTTTAAGGAAATGACTCCAAAGAGATCTGAAAAAATGGGAGATAAAGCAATACCTATTGCAGAACCAATAACCGC
>JBCCDL010000802.1:0-3143 GCA_039030815.1 Cyanobacteria bacterium P01_A01_bin.83
GGATGTTCCTCCTGCAATTGATGAGGGACAAATTCCTGAGGGACAGCCCACAATTCCTAATCCTCAAACTCCTGGGCAGTAACTTCTATAACATTTGCTCAAGAAGTTGTGTTTAAAATTAAACTTAGGCATCTTTACTTAGGAAAAAGCTAAGATAATTACTCTTAGGTGTAATTACCATATATGACATGAAGCTAGCTATCGCCAATTTAGCTGTTGTTCAATCGTCATAGTATTACCATTGCCTAAGATTTACTAAATACAAATCAAGCTAATCATGATTAGTCCGCAACAAGTTGAAACAATAATTCAAGAGAAGTTAGATAATGCCGAAGTCAAGGTAGTTGGCGATGGAGAGCATTTTGAAGCCATTATAATTTCTCCTGATTTTGCTGGCAAAACCAGAGTCAAACAACATCAAATTGTTTATGGCGCACTGCAAGCAGAATTAGCCTCAGAAGCGATTCACGCTTTGTCCTTAAAAACCTACACTCCTGAAGCATGGCAAGCTACTGGGCAAGCCGTTTAATGTTAAACATTAATTTAAAGTCTTGTAGTCAAAGGGTTAAGTAAACTAAAAACAAATTGCTATAAATTCCTACTACCACTAATAGTAGGTTAAGTAAAATCATAACAATAGGTAATTTCAACTAATGACACCTGAAGCAAAAGCCAAGATTGAGCAGTTAGTCAAAGACAACAAAGTGATGGTATTCATGAAGGGTTCAAAGTTAATGCCACAGTGTGGTTTCTCCAATAATGTAGTGCAGATTCTCAATACATTGGGCGTTCCCTACGAAACCTACGATGTTTTAGCCGACCCTGAAGTCCGCCAAGGAATTAAAGAATATTCTGAGTGGGCAACTATTCCTCAAATTTATATCGACGGTGAATTTGTTGGTGGTTCGGATATTGCGATTGAGCTTTATCAAAACGGAGAACTACAGCAAATGGTAGAGGTAGCGTTGGCTTCTTAGTTGATGCTCTCACCAACCAAATACTTTAATTTAAGTTAAGTGTAAGGCGAATGATACATATCAGTCGCCTTACACTATTTGATTAGATCAATCAAGAACCGATCAAGTTAGTGATGATAGCTTGAAGCCAAACCCCGTTTTAATAACTGACCTTACGCAAAATAACAAGAAAATGGTAGTTTCAAGCAAGTATGAAAGCAGATCAATTAATCCTTTACCCTTTACCCCTTATCCTTTACCCAGCTTTCACAGATTAATTAGTGCGTAACATCAGTTAATAATAATCTGTGTCGGTTTCCATCTGAGTTTGAGGAGAAGACAGCTCAAAATTAGAAGGATCTCGCAAAAAGCGCAGCGCCTCTTCTTCTAAACGGTGAATGAGATATTGCTCGACAAAATCACTATTACGCAGACAGGCGATATATCCATCTAGGTACAGTCTAATTTCCTCAAAACTGTATCTTCTACGCCACAGATCAACCATGCCATCTGTAATTTTTTGATAGTGTCGAATTGTTTGAGGATCTTGGAGAATCATAAATCATGTTAGGCTACTTTGCCCTAAATATCCGTGAGATTGGTTGGTTACTAAATCTTTAGTTTTATTTTATTTTACTGTGTTGTTTTTTAACAATCATATCTTTTTGTCAAATTAATTGCTGCGAGAACCTCGTAACCATCGCTACAAAATATTGGTGCCAGCTCTGGTAGCCTTATGCTAATAAGAATTCCCCCTAAATTTGATGAGGAAAAAGTGATTTCAGCACATATCTTAATAGTTGAAAGTAATCCTCACTTGCGCTCACTACTAGGTTGGCATTTACAACAATCGGGTTATGTCGTAAGTCAATCTGCTAGCCTGCAACAGGGTCGAGATGCTTTTTTTCGGCATCAGCCAACATTGGTAATCATCGACTCTGATTTACCAGATGGAGACGGATTAGAGCTATCTCATTGGTTGTATCAACAGCAAAAATCGCTAATTTTGCTTCTTTCTGCTCGTAGTGGTGAGCAAGATATTGTTAGAGGTTTGAAAACTGGTGCCGATGACTATCTAACAAAACCTTTTGGGATGCAAGAATTCTTGGCACGAGTGGAGGCTCTAGTCAGAAGAATGCGTTTAAATGGCTCTGTTCCTTTATCAATGGAGTGTAAAGATCTCAAAATTGACCTAGCGCAGCGACGAGTACAGTTAAAAGGAAATTTTATTGAATTAACACCCCAGGAATTTAGTCTCCTCTATGTCCTCGCGCAAGCCGAGGGTAATCCTCTCAGTCGTTCAGAATTATTGCACCGTGCTTGGCCAGATGCAATCGATAATCCCCGAACAGTAGATACCCACGTACTATCTTTACGAAAAAAGATTGAATCTAATCCACGTCAACCAAATATAATTCAGACTGTTCGTAATGTAGGTTACTGTTTTAACCCTGAATTAATCGAAGCTAAAGACAGTTCGCCTTCAAAACCAGTGGCAATGAACAGCCAGTCTAATATAAACAACGGTTACAGCACCAAGAACTTGCCCGCATATGCTAGTCGTTTACAGAGCTAACGCTCTATCGTCTCGCTTTGGGCGCTGATATCGGGTAAGGTTTGAGATTCGCCTCTCTCCCCTCCCCTAACAACTGTGCATGACACTTGCGTATCACACGACTCAAGCCATATTTCCAGCCTTTAACTTGGATTTTGGATGTTCTTGCTGATGACAAGCACTATGTAAGTGGATTAAATTCTCAGCGTCGTCTGAGCCATCATCTTTCACAAGAACTATCTGAGAGATAAGAAGACTCATAGACAGAGTAATCTCTCTTTCTACTCTATCTTTACTACCTGACTACCTTAAATATTAATCAAATATTAATCAAATATTAATCGAGAAAGCAATCATTAATTACTTTATCTGCGAACTGATATTGAAGGCGTCTTTTTTTGGTGATACTGTTGAATAATCTCTTGTGACAGCCGAGAAGGCATTTTTTTGAGTCCCGACTTAATTTGCATTGTATATTTCTTTGGTTGAGAGATCGCTAAAAAGTCTAAAATATGCTTAATCTGCTCAGGGCAATTGGCTAAAATGTCTTCGTAAACTACAATTAAGGGTTCAACTTGATTATTTGCCAATAATTTCTTTAAGCGAGTTTCTTGTCTAACGATGAAATTGTA
>JBCCDL010000803.1:0-3133 GCA_039030815.1 Cyanobacteria bacterium P01_A01_bin.83
GATAGATCCTTACGGTGAAAGAATTACAGCGATTTTTTAAATTTGGTTTTTCTTATTAGAAAAAAATCGAGTAATCCTTTGCTCTACAAAGACTCCAGAACTTAGAAATGACAAAAGTTTTCGGAGTCTGACAAAAGAGGGTTAGAGTGGTATGTAAAAATCAGTATAATAAGTAATATAATTAAATATAGACATATAGAATTTTTTTTAAACCTAAAAGGGTAAGATTATGGTTTTAGCTGTTAAATTAGTTAATAAATTAATTAAATCATCATCTGAGTGAGGTTTTTATTACAAGAAATATTGGCTATTTTGAAGATGCTATAGGACTTGATTTATGGATTTTGTAACTAAGACCAGTGAACTGGATTAATTGTAAAAATGACGAATAACTCTGTGACAGACTGACACAGTTATAACAATTCAACAGCACAAATCCTAGAGTTTAACTTAGAGGTATAAATTAGTGATTGCAATTCCTATTCCTTGGAATAGAAGCAAGTGGAGTACTATGAGCTTTACTTCCACACTTTATCTATGTCCCGTTCTCGATTTGCTTTTAGTAAACGTACCTCCAGAATGGCGAGCAGAAGTAAGATTAGGATTACAAGAAGCATTAGTTAATGCTGCCAAACATGGTAACCAACTTGATCCAACCAAAACCATTATGGTCAAATTTACAGTTACCAGCAAAGAGTATTCCTGGGTAATTGTTGACCAGGGGAAAGGATTTACTGAAGGCTGTATGTGCCTCGATTGCCGACGCATTCAAACCCAAAAATTACCAAGGGAAGAAGCTGAAAATGGTAGAGGGTTTTCTATCTTACATGAAATTTTTGATGGAGTACATTGGAATAGAGATGGAACTCAGCTCACCTTATCGAAAGCAGTCTCAGGTAATAAAGAAAAACAACCATCCATTTGTTAATGGTTTTGCATACTAGATTCAATTTTGGGTAAAGTTTGATATAATAATTGGGCATTGTATGCGGCGACATAGCCAAGTGGTAAGGCCGTGGATTGCAAATCCATTATCCCCCAGTTCGAATCTGGGTGTCGCCTCTATATATTTAGTTTGATCTAATAGCGTAAAATAATTATTAGTCTTATTTTAAACGTATATATTTTCAGAAGCTAACAGCTATATACGAAACGCAAAAGCTAATCAAGAGGAGAAGCGCTACAACAGGGGCAATTCTGGATAATGTATTTTTGCGAACGAACGGTATTGTGACCTATTTTATCTCTTGAATTAAATTAGCATGCCTAATTTAAATATGACCTCTTAAATTACAAGCTTAAACTTGAAAGCGCTCACATCCTTATAAGATATTTATTAACTGCTATAAGCAATAATATCTGTATGTAAATTTACCATATATAAGAATTACAACTTTAATTAAAAAGTTAGCAAGATTGAGTTTTTTGCTCTTTTAGAATATTTTACTATTTCTACTTGCTATGAATAGCGGAGTAACAGATTGTCCCCGTAATTACTGGTAAATATTCTTATTAAAACTTAGGCTTAATCGTCACAAGTACTGATAGCAAAAGTTGTTTTTTATGATTAAAATTTAGACAGGTAATAATTGTCTACTGAGCAACTTTTATAGCGCAATGCGCCAACGGAGCTTTTGCGGTAAAGTAAGTCATAAGTTAGGGTTAGAGACAAGAATATATGTCATGTTTTGATGAACTTAGTTCAGTAAGAAGCCCCTTGATTATTCAGTAAAGAGCAATTTTTTAAACTTAATGTAAGGTTTTAGAGGGAAGTTTTGTGCAAAAAAATGCTAGGCATTTACAACAATTTAATTCACTGTCAATTATTAGTTTTCCGCCAATTAGTGTGAAGCTAATTCAACTGCTGGTCACGGTGTTTCTTGGTACTTTATTTCCCTTGCCGACTATAGCTTCCACTAGAGTAAATGAAGCTAACAAGGCTACTGAAACCTTAGAACCAATAACACCTAGATCAGATATATCTCAAGGCGCTCAATATCAGTCAAAATTGGAGATCGCGTCTGGTGAACTTCGATTAATGACTGAGGAGCTAGAAGGGTTAATCGGTAGGTTTCAAATGACGCTGTTAACAGCTGATGCCAATCATACCCGAGTAGATCTTTCTTCAAGTGAAGTTGTTGAAAAAATTTTAAAGCAAGAGACTATTGGTAACAAAGGCGACAACAAAAGCCTACAAGTAGCAAAATCCCAATATCAAAATTCTCATCGAGCATTACAATTAGCAGTCAGAAAATTAGCTAGATTTCAATACCTAGCTACTCAAAAAAAATTTGCTGAAGCTCAACTAGAATGGACTGCCGCCAAGCAAGCTTTATGGGATAATTATCCCCGCAGCAGACCAGTCGCCGAATCTGAAGTGAGAGGAATGTGGCTAGACAGAGGCACTATCGTCAAAGCTAAATCGGAAGCGGATCTGGCCCAAGTTTTTGACCGCATGGCGATGGCAGGAATCAATACCGTATTTTTTGAAACTCTAAATTCAAGCTATACCATATATCCCAGCACAGTGGCACCACAGCAGAATCCTCTAGTCAAAGGATGGGACCCGCTGCAAGCTGCTGTAAAACTGGCTCACGAGCGTGATATGGAGCTACACGCTTGGGTTTGGACATTTGCCGCAGTAAATCAACGTCACAACACTATTCTAGGCTTACCCCGTACTCATTTAGGACCTGTTCTATCAAGGCATCAGGATTGGGCAATGACAGACCAGCAGGGTAGCCGCTTCCACTATAGCTCGGGAAAAGTTTTTCTCGATCCTGCTAATCCCCAAGTTAAAGATTATCTTGACTCTTTAATCACAGAAATTGCTACTGAATACGATGTAGATGGTATCCATCTTGATTACATCCGCTATCCTTTTGAGAGTCTTAATGGCAAAGTTACCTATGGTTACGGAGCTGCTGCCAGGCAAAAGTTTCACAATCTGACAGGGTTTGATCCGATTGACCTTGATCCTGCACATCCACTCTGGTCAAGATGGACAGAATTTCGAGTAGAACAGATAGATAATTTTGTTGAGTCAGTGTCGCAGAATTTGAAGCGGCTTCGTCCTGAATTGATTCTTTCAACAGCTGTTTTCCCTATGCCACAGCAAGAGCGTTTGAGTAAA
>JBCCDL010000804.1:0-3130 GCA_039030815.1 Cyanobacteria bacterium P01_A01_bin.83
CCACAAGAAGAGACAAACACAAATCTGTTCAAATCTTGAGGTGCAGCAGCAACTAGATTTTTAACTCCCTCTCCATCTACTGCTTCTGGGCTATTCTCAGGTTTAAATAGATTGGCGAAATCCCATCTCAAAGAAGGGAAGGCAGTTGTTCCAGTACAACAGATTATATATTTGATGTCTTTGGTAACTTGAGTCAAAGTGCCAGGATAACGAATATCTCCCTCAACTATTTCAACTCGATTATCAAACATTGATTCTGCTTTAGATCTAGATCTAGTCAATGCTCGAACGGTTAAATCTTTGGCTAATAATTTTGCAACTACTAACTGTCCTACGCCGCCAGTAGCACCAGCGACTAAAATTTTGTCTGTGTTTGATATCATCTTGATTTTGTATTTTGGCTCAGAATTATTTTAGAAGCTTGAGCTCATAAGTACATTTTGATTAAGAATCAATCAAGACGCTTCTGTCCAATTAGTGATTACTTATCCTCGCAGTATATTTCTGACTTCCACTAGAGCAAAACCTAGTAAATTCTGACCTTTCCAACGATACGGATTAGCTACATCAAGATTATTTTCATCTATGCCAATACCCCAAATTCTGTCTTTAGGGCTGGCTTCTACTAAAATATGTTTTCCCGTACTTACCAAAAATTTTCCTAACGCTTCATTTTGCTCAAACTTAGCTAGATTACCTCGGATCACTATTTGCGATCTATGCTGCGACCATATTTCTTGATCGAAGCCTCTTACTAAACGACCCAATTTCTTAGCCTCTCCAGGGTTAAAAGCAGATATGATCTGAGTTAAAATTTCTTGATCGTTAAACAATCGTGCTTTTTCTGCCATCATATAGTGTTCAGCAGTTTTGTACTCAATATTATCCAACTTGAAAGTTGCTTCGTACCACTGGCTTAAGCTGCTTTTGCCTACTAAATTATTTTTACTCTGTTGATGTCCCCAAAAATAAAGATATTTAACCTGATTACCCAAATTAAGATAGTCAATTAAGTCTTTTTTGCTAATGATGCTAGAAATTTCCATAGTGATCCTGCAAACTAACTAATCTCGTCTGAGTATAGTCAAAGATTGTTATATTAAGAATCTGTAACAACATATAAAATATTCATTTTAGATGAGCTTAGTTTATATTTTGGGATTGATTGCAATCCTCTTGGTACTTGGGATTGCTGTTTATCTTCTAACTCCTCGTAATTACGAATCGACTGATTCAGTTGCTAATTCCTATGACGAATGGACAGATGACGGCATTTTGGAGTTTTACTGGGGAGAGCATATTCACTTAGGACATTATGGTTCACCACCAAAGTCGAGTAAGAACTTCATTACAGCAAAGTATGACTTTGTGCATGAGATGGTACGCTGGGGCGATTTAAACAATTTACCCGCAGGAACTACTTTATTAGATGTGGGCTGTGGTATTGGTGGTAGTAGTCGGATTTTGGCAAAAGACTATCAATTTGACGTTACAGGAGTTACTATCAGTCCTCAACAGGTAAAACGCGCTCAAGAACTAACTCCTGAAGATATTAATGCTAAGTTTCAGGTTGATGATGCTATGGCTCTATCTTTTCCTGATGCTAGTTTTGACGTGGTTTGGTCAGTAGAAGCAGGACCTCATATGCCCGACAAGAAAGTTTTTGCCCAAGAATTGTTGCGAGTACTCAAGCCTGGGGGTATTTTGGTAGTTGCTGACTGGAATCAACGGGATGATCGCACTGTTGCTCTTAATTTTTGGGAAAAGCCCGTGATGAAACAGCTTTTGGATCAGTGGTCACATCCAGCATTTTCTAGTATTGAAGGTTTTTCGGAGTTACTAGCAGAGACAGGCTTGGTTGAGGGGGAAGTTATTACTGATGACTGGACTCAAGAGACTCTTCCTTCTTGGATTGATTCTATTTGGCAAGGAATTGTCAAACCCAAAGGATTAGTCAAATTTGGCTTTTCTGGCTTCATTAAGTCCTTACGAGAAGTTCCCACCTTATTATTGATGAGATTGGCTTTTGGAACTGGTCTTTGTCGCTTTGGCATGTTTCGCGCTACTAGGTCACAAGTAAGTCAGGAATTTCGTGATACTCAAGATCTAGCTGCCATTAAAAATTAAAGTGTTGCTGATTTAATGAGACAGACCCACGTCAGGCTAACCTTTTGTTAGTTATGCTCTCTCTTGTGTTTGAATTTATGGGGTAGTCATCTCTATACGAGACACAAAAAATGTTGCAAGGCTTGCAAAGCATTCTAGAAGTTCTAGAAGCTCCTGATATCAAAGAATCACACTTACTCATACGCCATAGATGTGGTAAAATTCGACTGACTTTAAACACAATTATTTAAAAATCCAACCGATTTTTTTTCTGGTTCAATTTGTCGACGATAGTAGCTCGTATCAAAAGTTTCAGTATAAGCTTGTTGGCAACTTGGGCAATAGTAACTTTGACTTCCTTTGCTGGTTTTTCCATGGTTAGGGGTCTTGGTATGACCACATGGAAGGCGCTGCATTTAAGTAAGATAGTTAGGAGAACTTGGTTATTTTATTATTCCAATACTTTCTTGATGCACTATCCTTATTTCCTATAAAGTCTATTTATTAATCAAACTCCAAAAACTATCATGGCGAGAGGCAATAATTTAATTAAACTAATAATAAATATAGGTAACGACCGTAACTTTTTTAAATTAGTTCGTTTGATTGAGAACTTGGTTGCCAAGGTTCTATCTATTACTTTATTAGTTTTAATTTTAGTGGCTTTAGCCGATTTAGTTTTTGTTATTGGTAATAATATCTTAGCCGAACCCTTTGGTTCAATCAATAAAACTTTGATTGAACTATTTGGCTTGTTTTTAAATATTTTAATTGCTTTGGAATTACTAGAAAATATTACTGTTTATCTCAAAAAACATATTTTTCAAGTTGAGTTAGTTATCTCTACTTCTTTAGTTGCGGTTGCTCGTAAAATCATTATTTTTGATTTGCAAAAGTATTCTGGCAACGAGCTAATTGCTTTAGCTGCGGCAATTTTCGCGCTCTCTATTAGTTACTGGTTGATTCGACGGTTGCCAGAGCGCTAAATTAAGTCTTTTGCCTTTTATTCTCTTATTAATAAAAA
>JBCCDL010000805.1:0-3127 GCA_039030815.1 Cyanobacteria bacterium P01_A01_bin.83
GGTAGGGTTTAGCTCCCTGTAAGGCTACCTCGGCAGCGGCAGTAAAACTCTCCTCGTTTGCCATTGACCCAACTAACGCTGATTCTGCTTCTGGCGATCGCCAAGGTTTGGTGCCAACTCCTCCCATCGCCACTCTAGCGTTAACAATCTTGTTTTCTTTTATTTCTAAAGCGACTGCCGCCGACACTAAAGCATAAGCATAAGAATGGCGATCGCGGACTTTCAAATAATGCGATCGCTGGGCATAGGGTAAAGCAGGAATTTCTACCGCTTCAATTAGTTCGCCATGTTCTAATACTGTTTCGATTTCTGGGGTATCCCCTGGAAGCAGATGAAAATCTGTAAAAGCAATACTCCTGCTTGACCCATCAGGTTTACGAGTCTGCACTACTGCACCCAAGGCAGCTAAAGCAACGCACATATCCGAGGGATGAGCCGCAATACAGCGATCGCTGTTTCCCAGAATAGCGTGCATTCGATTTATACCCTCAACGGCGGGACAGCCCGAGTTTGGCACACGTTTATTACAGGCAAAAGAAATATCATGAAAATAAGAACAGCGGTTGCGCTGCATCAAATTTCCTCCTGTAGTCGCCATGTTACGTAATTGAGGCGATGCGCCAGCTAAAATTGCTTCGGATAATACAGGATAGCGATCGCGTACTTCGGGATGATAAGCCACTTGCGAATTAGTGGTCGAGGCATCAAGGCGCAGTACACCATCATTAACGCTAATTTCTCCTGGAAGCTTACGGATATCAATTAGGTGTTCAGGAGTTTCCACTCCTTCCTTCCACATATCCATAAAGTTTGTTCCCCCTGCAATAAACTTAGCCTGGGGGTTTTCAGCAACTTGAGCAATAGCTGAAACCTCATCTCTGGCTCGTTCGTAAGTAAAATGTTTCACGCCATTATCTCGCTAAGTATTTAAACAAAATTTCTTGCATATTCCTGGAACATTACCAACCACTAACCACTAACTACTATCTAACTTTGTCCAACAACTTGTTTAGCTTCTTTAATTGCCTCTAAAATGCCTAAATATGCCCCACAGCGGCAGATATTACCACTCATCAACTCACGAATTTCCCCATCGGTTTGAGCCTCTCCTTCCGCAATTAAACCAACGGCAGACATAATTTGTCCTGGGGTACAGTAACCGCATTGAAACCCATCGTGTTTAATAAAGGCTTCCTGCATTGGATGCAGCTTATTATCTTTTGCCAAACCTTCAATGGTGGTAATTGATTCTCCTTGATGGGCTGCTGCTAAAGCAAGACAAGAAACAACTCTTTTTCCTTCGATTAAAACTGTACAGGCACCGCATTGTCCGTGGTCGCAACCTTTTTTGCTCCCCGTCAAGCCCAAATATGATCGCAGTGTATCGAGCAAAGTTACACAGGGTTCGAGTTGCAGCTCATGTTGCTCCCCATTAATGTTTAACTTTACCTCCATTGTATTAGAACCAACTGAAGCCGTTTGCCGCTGCTGTAATGGCATTTGGTCGAGTATTGAGAAGTGCCGATTTGAATTAGTATCGCTCATTTGCTGATTCTTGGTCTTTACTCCATTACTGTCTTCTCATTTTATCGATGATGGGTTTACTCAACTCAATCGAGAAATTTTGATTATTGATAGAAACTGGCGGTTTGTTGCTAAACTTTTCTGATGGTATTCAATTGCTTGTGGGTAATCCCCAAATTTATCTTATTGGCGATCGCTCAACTGTGTTGGCAATACTCCAAAGCAAGCTTATAGCTTCCTAATGCTTGATAGTATTCAGCCATTTTAATCGTATAATAAAACATTTAAACCATAACGTAGTAAAAAATAGAAAGCTACCATAGGAAGTTCAATTGTACTCTGCATGAAACAAGATAAAGACTTAAATTATAATTTGCCAAGTGGATTTGATATAGAACTAATTCCTGCTGAAAAACGTCTGGAATTACACTTGTTAAATATCATAAGTACAGTTTTTGAGAGTTACGGATTTACTCCTATTGAAACCCCCGCAGTTGAACGATTAGAAATCCTTCAAGCGAAAGGAAATCAAGGAGACAATATCATATATGAAATAAATCCAATTGTTACATCATCGGAAGATGATCAGAGTAAACCAGGAAAAAGTGATAGGGGTTTGAAATTCGATCAAACTGTACCTTTAGCAGCTTATATTGCAAGACATCTCAATGATTTAGTATTTCCATTTTCTAGATATCAAATGGATATGGTATTTCGAGGAGAAAGAGCCAAAAAAGGTAGATATAGACAATTTAGGCAATGTGATATAGACGTTATTGGCAGGCAAGAATTAAGTATTTTTTATGATGCTCAAATGCCAGCAATAATTGCTGAAATTTTTTCGAGAATAAACATTGGAGAATTTATTATCAGAATTAATAATAAAAAAATTCTTCAGGGTCTATTTGAATTTTTTGAAGTAGAGCCAGAAAAAATTAAGCTTTGCATACAAATCATTGATACCTTAGAAAAGGTGGGTAAGCAAAGAGTAAAACAAGATCTTCAATTACAAGGTCTTTCACAAGAGCAGTCTGGTCAGATAATTAGTTTTATTGAATTAAAAGGAACTGTAGATGAGGTACTAAATTTTTTAAAGCAGAAATCATCCATTGTAAAAAAATCCAATATTTTTGCTGAGGGAGTTAGTGAATTACAGAGTGTGATAGATGGAATCAGAAAATTGAATGTGCCTGAAACTCAGTATTGCATCGATCTATCAATTGCTCGCGGACTAAATTACTATACAGGAACAATTTACGAAACTACTCTAGTTGACCATGAATCTATAGGAAGTATCTGTTCTGGTGGTAGATATGACAATCTAGTAGGTATGTTCGTAGGAGAAAGAATGCCTGGTGTGGGAATTTCTATCGGGCTAACTCGCCTATTACGTAAACTCTTAGATAATAAAATTTTAGCTCCGATGTCTGCCAACCCAGCTCAAGTTATGGTGCTTAATCTAGAAGAAGAGTTAATCGGTTTTTATCTGGAAATCTCTAAGAAAATGCGCGATCGAGGAATTAGAGTATTGACGGAATTTGAGAGCATAAAAATTGGGAAACAATTAAAAAAAGCAGATAAACTGGGAATTTCTATTTGCTTA
>JBCCDL010000806.1:0-3122 GCA_039030815.1 Cyanobacteria bacterium P01_A01_bin.83
AAAGTCAGTATCTGAGTACAAAGTAAAAAAAAAGACTCAGTAATATCACTTATTTTTACCCTATAAAGCTCAATCTTGACTAGTATTTTGACTCAAATTGATGTTCTCAGAGTTCGGCGCAACATTTACTTGCTTAAGATCAAGCTACTTAAACTTTAATCTTATTTGCTTAAACAATTATAAGTGTTGCTTATCTTAACATGAGTTCGATAAGCCTCGAATTGATTAAAAAGCTAAAAGCGGCGCAGCGCGGTCTTGGGGGTTTCCCCCATGAGCGACTGCGCCAAGAAGCTAAAAGCGCACATCGCTCTGCGATGAAGCGTCGCTAGACGCGACTTGGCTGCAAAGCAGCCTGCAGCTAAAAGCTATCCTAAGATTACTTTGTGGTTTCATACTTCAAATCAACAACGCCAAAAAATCTTTTGTCGAATTGACGTTATTTTAGTTGAGTCAGATTAGCACTCTGGTAATAATGAGCCAAAATTTGATGATAGCTAATTCCTTCTTTCGCCAAATAGTATGCCCCCCATTGACTTAAGCCTAATCCATGTCCAAAACCACGACCTTGGATGTGTAAGTTTTGCCCATCAGTGTCAACTCGAAACAAAGTACTACGCAAATCTAATTCCTTACGCAACTGTTTCCCGCTGATAGTAGTGCTACCGCGATCGCCGATCACCTTCATGGTAACTACTCGACCACGAGGAGTCGTTTTCGCAGGCTGTAAACCTGTAACATTACCAATACCTGCAACTAAAGCTCTAATTTTGCTGACAGGAATTACTTGTTGCCACTCAAATACGGGAGATTGGTGATCGTAATCGACTACAGCCCTTAAATACGGTAAGGGAGAAGTCCAAATATCCTCTACGTTTTCGGTATGTCCTCCTGAAGATGAGTGAAACGCAGCTAAAATGACCTGATCGTTATAGGTCATAATTTGACCTAAAGTGCTGTTGACCGCCTCATGAGTGGTAGTATACTCGCTATCTAAACCTTTATATACTTGAGTTCCGACAGTAGTATCAACATCATAAAGACTATTAGAGCCTGTATTGCGTTTATAAAGAGCATAAGAGCGAGCCGCTACCGCCTGTGCTTTGAGGGCTTCAATGGGCCAACTGGAGACTGCTTCGGCACCGACAACACTATATAAATATTGTTCTAAATCAACATGATTGATTGCCGTAATCTTACTATTACCACGAATCAAACGAGTCTTGCCTCGATACCAGCGATCGCCAATCCAAACATAGCCGCTGTCTTGAGGCTCAATAATTAGTTCCCCCGCACCAACACGCTCATCAATAGTGATCGTGTTGCCATCCAATTTGGCTGCTAATGCAGACATTGGCGTCAGTTCACCTACTATTTTTCCTGTTCCATCTTTAATCAGCGCTGTAGTCGAACTTCCTACTTTAACACTCTTCACTTCTTTTCTGATTGCTACTTTTAACTCCACGGCTTGGCTAGGAAAAATCATTAGCAGCCAGATTAGTCCAGAAAATAGCCAATTAAGTTTACTAATCGATAAAGAATTTATAATAAAATTTGTTGATTTTAGATTGCTCAATATCATCCGATTGATGGTGGTCATGATAAAAGATCGCCATCAATATCTTGCGTTATTTTGTCAACTATGACAACCGTATTCTCGAAAATATCTACGCTGCCAGTGTTTACAGGGATTAATTTTTCCCTCTAGTTAATTAACTATTTAAACCAGCGCTAAAGCTAAATAGTTAATTCGGCAAAAATAACAACTAATCCGCAGCAATAACGTTATCTTCAGGTTCTACCAGACGCATCAGCTTTTGCTTGATTTGTCTGTCAAAGACTTCCCACTTGAGCTTAGTATACTCAGAATTATCATTAAAACCGTTTAAAAAGCCAATGGGAATTTCAAATCCTCCAGCCAAATAGCGTCCACCACCAAAAAATCTGCCCTGGGTATCTTTACCAAGAGTTTCTTTAATAAACTCGTCAGGATCTAGAGTTAATTTGGTTGTACGTAACGAACCGATTACTAATTCCTTGTCATCATCTTCATTGTGAACAATGCCATAGACCACGGCAGTATGAATATCTTCTTCAGTCACTAAAAAATCTGCCGCCTGGGGAATTGCATCACGGTCATCATAACGCAGATAACCTACTCCCGAAATCGAAAAGTTCTTAGTGATATTGCGATTTCTTAAGGCTCTTTCAATTACATTCATGACTCGACGTGAGCGCGCAGATTGCAAGACCGCATTTAATAACTGAGAATCATAAAAACGGCTGAGATAAGCCGCAGCAATAAAGTCTTCTTCTTTTGCCTGCATTAAACGATTGGTATCAGAACGCAAGCCGTGCATCAAAGCAGTAGCACACTTAACATGATTTTCATTGTTAGAATCAAACTCCAGCATTCCCGATTGAATATACTGAGTCAAGATAGTGGCAGTAGCTCTGGTTTGAGGACGCAGGTCAATAAATTCTGCCTCAAGATTACCCTGTTTACGATGGTGGTCGATCGCAACAATTAGAGGAATACCTGCTTCTTTTACCACCGAATATAGTTGGCTATTGGTACCTTGACTATCAACCAGCACACAACCCCGATAAACTGACAAATCCTGCTTTTGCAGATCAGTATTTATATATCTCTTAGCAGGTAAAGCAGTTAACCTGACTAAAGTAATGTTCTCTTGATGAGAGAGAGTACCACCGTAAACAATATCGCAACTTATGTCGTAGTTTGCTGCAATCAGTTGATATGCCCAGGCACTTGATAAAGCATCAGGATCTGGAAAATCTTGAATTACAACAATTTGTTTTGACCCTCGATGTTGTTCTAAAACCTTTGCTAGTTGACGGACTACTGGAATTAGATCTTTGTTTTTCGAAGTTTCCAAATTAAACTTTGGCTCAATAGCTTCTAATTGTTGCTTAGAAACATCTTTTCTACTTGCCAGACGACGTTCTAAAGAGGTGTTAAGGTTTGATGACATATGCGCTTATTTTAAAGGTAATCAAATTAATTACCGAGTATATGGAGATAAGTATATCGATTTATTTTTATTTAGAGTCTCGATTTTATCATCAACCACCTGTTTGACGAAGTCAGACAAACAAAGGAC
>JBCCDL010000807.1:0-3120 GCA_039030815.1 Cyanobacteria bacterium P01_A01_bin.83
CCTTCTGTTTCTTTTTTGCTTCAAATAAAAAATGATTTTTATCACTATAAAGAGAATAGTCTAAATTTTTCAAATGAGCATGAGCTTTCAAAAGCATATTAGCAGAATGTTGATGTCGAGTGAATTAACTATAGGTGCGATTCTTTGATGTCAGGAACTTTTAGAAAATAGACCATTTAGTAAAGCTGCTACATATTGACATATATTGTCATAGTTAAGAATTTGAGTCACAAAATTTCTATTGTTTTCAATGATATTCTTGGAAAGACTTTTACCTTCGTCTGTCTTTTCCAAAAATTCATAGATGCTTTCTAATTCAGATGTTCTACTAAATTCGATATAGTTTATTCTGTCTTTAAGAAGATAAGTATAAAACTCCTCGTAGTTAGATTGTTTATATAAAATAACAGAATTTAAATTTAACAAAAGTCTCATGCGATCGGATAATGTTGTACCATCGTTATAAAGAACGTATTTATACTCTATATGTTTCATAAAAGGCATAAATTGCCCTCCAACTAGGTCACGCTTCATTAAGCGGTTAACAAAACTATTAGATGCATCACACCTCTTATAAATGGGGTGACCAATCCACATATAGCCATCACAAAAGTCATGAGTGAGCGCGTAATCAAAATAGCCAAATTTAGGGCGATGTGGAGAGCTACTTGTATAAATTTTGCTAATTTTACTATTAAATGGAAAGTTTTTGTGCTTCGACTGAATGTATTGTGTAGTGTCATCAAATGTTTCACTTACAAAATCTTCGTTTGAAAGTTTTACATTATCCTGTGTAAAGCGATAATTGGGCAAAAGAAATGGGGCTAACCAAGGAGTCTCTGAAGTCAGTAATCTTTTAAGATAGCGAGGTCTAAGATTGAAGTAGTGGGACAAATTACCTTTTTTGCGTCTACAGAAATTGAAGTAGCCTCCTCGTGGGTGATCTGACAAATTTATATTAACCACACAGTCAGGAACAGCATAGTTATTGAGTACGTTCTCAAATAGACTTGTGTAGGATGATTTTCTAGAATCCCATGAATCACATCCAATTCCTTCAAGTAAATCAATGATTTTGTTTTTTTCAATAACCAAAGAAATACAATCGCGTGGGGTACTGATACCACCTATAAGATTATTTCGATGGTGTATTTGATCTTCAATAATATCTTTAAAAGGGCTTTGTCGAATGAAGTTCATTAGTTCAATAGAGTTCAATTTAATAATAATCTCTTACATTAGTTATTACTTATTTCTTTCTGAGAAGCTGTAATAGCCGAGCTAATAACAGCATGCATATCGTAATATCGATATTCAGCCAGTCTCCCGCCAAATGTGACTTTTTTCTCAGTTTTTGCGAGTTCCTTATACTGAAGAAACTTTTCGGTATTTGTATCGTCATTAATGGGATAGTACGGAATCTTTTCCTTGCTCCACGTCTCTGGATACTCTCTGGTAATGTATGTATTTTCTGTTTGGGAATTTTCGAAATGTTTGTGCTCAATAATCCGAGTATAGGGAATGTCTTGAGAAGTATAATTGACTACCGCATTTCCCTGGTAATTCTTAGTTGAAACTAATTCATTTTCAAATCTAAGAGTTCGATATTGTAATTCTCCAAACCGATAGTCATAAAATTCGTCTATTCTGCCTGTATATACAACTGTATGACCGAGTTCATCTATCTGTGCTCTATCGGATAAGTAATCGACATTGCACTTGATCTCAACGCCTTCCAGCATTCTCTCAAAAATCTTGGTATAGCCGCCAATGGGAATACCTTGATACTTGTCATTGAAATAGTTATTGTTGTAAGTAAAGCGTAAAGGTAATCGTTTGATTATGCTGGGTGGCAATTTTTGAGGATCTGTCATCCACTGCTTAGTTGTATAACCTCTAATTAGGCGTTCGTAAATGTCTTTACCGACCATACTTAATGCCTGTTCTTCCAGATTCTCAGGTTTGCGCTCTAATTTTAGGCGTTGCTCTTCTAGCTTTTTATAAGCTTCCTCAGGAGTGATAACTCCCCACATTTGATTAAAAGTATGCATATTAAATGGAAGAGAATATAGCTTCCCCTGAAAGTTCGCAATAGGAGAGTTGACATAGTTATTGAAGCTTGCAAACCGATTAATAAACTTCCAAACTTTCTCATTACTAGTATGAAAGATATGAGCGCCATATCGATGAACATTGATACCTTCTACGTTTTCGGTAAAACAGTTACCTCCTATATGTTTTCGCTTCTCTACAACTAGACAACGCTTCCCCCTATCAGTCTATCAATCGGGCAAAAGTTGCTCCGAACATACCAGCGCCAACGATAACGTAATCATATTTCAGCATTTTGCTCATATTAAACTCGGATGTCAGATCCTTTAAGTAGATCGGCTAAGTAGATCGGCATTTTTTTTCTTCATCAAGATTTTTAGAATTTAGCGATCTCCAGATAATAGTAATTTTTGCCACCTTTAACTAATATCTGCAAAATTAACCAACCAAAGTACTTCGTTTTGTATTATACAGCTTACACGAATCAAATTTTGCTTACTAATTTGTAGTTTCGTGGAGTACTTTTAATAAAGTCCCTATTATCGCTTGTTTTGAAGTCAATTTTTCTTTTTGTATTAATGTCCTACTATCCGATACACCGACGACCAAGCAACTTTTAACTTCTTCGCGATCGCTCTTTTGCTGTCGCAACACTTTCTACTGCTTTACTAATGACGGTTGATTCTACCTAGTAATCATGAGTTTTCCCGATGTAAATTGTCGAAGCAGCGACCGTATTATCAACGTGAGTTCGACGGGAAAATAGGAGAAAAAAAGGTTGAGATGTAAACTTCAAGTGAAAGAAAAGAAGCAAGTCTCAACCATGATTAATACTGTATCTCGTCTCGATAAAACTCAAGTATTTTGCGATTTAGATGATTTTTATCAGGATTTTGAACGAAATTATGTCAAACAGCTCAAATTATCTACAGATGACAAGCGTAAACCATGCCAATCTCGACTATGCATCAGTGAAGTAATGACAATTGTGGTCTTGTTTCATGGTTCAGGATACAGAACATTCAAAGAATTTTATCTCCATGAAGTTCTGGGGCATTGGCAGTCAGA
>JBCCDL010000808.1:0-3107 GCA_039030815.1 Cyanobacteria bacterium P01_A01_bin.83
ACAAATACATAATTGTGAATTTACAAAATAGTTGAATAAAATTAGCTATTTGTTATTAGAGGTAAAACGCTACAGAGGAATAGATGTAGCTTTTATGCGGATAAGAGCAAAATAGTTTGTTTAATCGTTTTTTGTTCTAACTCAGAATGCAATCTTTAAACGTTCAAGAGTAGATGTCTGAGACAGAACAAAGCTTTCGTAAAAATGTTGTATTTCTGCTTTTTTTTAAGCCTTTAGTTCTATTGAAAGTAAAACTATAAATACTCAACGTTAATAGTTTCAGGTATCACATAGTACTTAACTAAGTAAAATTACCATGACGTTTATAACAGGATGCATGGGTACTTTAGCTATAGGCAAGTAAATTGCGACAAAAAAGGGACAGTATGAAATGCTAAAGACGGTCAAGGACGCCTGCGATATTCATCCATCGACATTGGACTACCAAGTTGCAGGTGGAGTCGAAAGTCTAGCACAGGTTATTGATGCCAGCGATGAAGGTAAGGCTTTCTTCGAGAAGAGCTACTTAACGGGAGGCATGAAAGATTTACTTCACGGAGGACTGCTTCGTCTTTCAGGTCGGACTGACCAAGCCCTATTCGAGCTTGCCCAAGCTATGGGGGGTGGCAAAACTCACCTGATGAGTGCTCTTGGTCTCCTAGCTAAGTATCCTGCCCAACGGGCAAACATTTTGCCACCAGATGTAATAGATAGGTTAGATGAAAAAGCTGCCCGTATAGCTGTCTTTAATGGTCGAGACAGTCCCGATCGCTATCTTTGGGGTGAAATTGCCACACAGCTTGGAGCTGAAGAAGAAATGCGACCTTTCTGGCAGAATGGACCAAAAGCTCCAGGTAAAGAGCATTGGAAGCAGATTATCGGTGATGAACCTACCTTGATTTTGTTTGATGAACTCCCTCCTTATTTTCTGGAAGCCAAATTATTACCCGTAGGAGGGGGGACAATGGTAGATGTATTGACAAGGGCACTCCCAAATCTATTTGCCGCAGCACTGGAATTACCCCGCTGCTGTATCGTGCTAGCTAACTTAACTGATAGCTACAACGAACAGGTGAAAGAAATTCGTAAACTTGTAGCTGACGTTCAGAAAGAAGTAAAACGTCAAGCAAAGGTCATTACTCCAGTCTCCCTAGAGGGTAGCGAAATCTACTCGATTTTACGAAAACGCTTGTTTGCTTCAATTCCATCGGAAGAAGATATCGATGAAGTAGCTGAAGCTTATGCCGAGCAGGTAAAAGTAGCAGAGGATAGTGGTTATCTTACAGCACGGAGCTTAGAGCAAATCGCTGAAGAAGTACGCGCTACGTATCCGTTTCATCCCTCTTTTAAGCATCTGGTAGCTCTTTTTAAGGATAATCCTAATTTTCGAGAGACCAGAGGACTACTTCAGTTTGCGGCTAGAGTAGTTCGTTCGGTATGGAAGCGAGAACACAATGATATATATTTGATCGGCACCCAGCACCTCAACCTCAACGATAGTCAGGTAATAAATGAGGTGACGGATATTAATCGAGCATTGCGACCTGCTATTACTAAGGATATTGCTGATAAGGGAAGTTCTCATGCTGAAGAAATTGATGCGAATCTGAACGGTGATGCCGCCAGTCAGGTAGCTGCTATTATCCCTCTTTTATGACTATAGGGTAGTAAAATAAGAAGAAGAGCCAAAAATAAAGAACGCAGTAAAAGATGGTCACACCAAGGAGAGAAGCGTCCCCAACAGTAGGATTTATCGATCATTATTGCCAAGCTTATCAAAATCTATTTTCAGATGTACGGAATTATGAAGCATTTAAATTATTACACTTGGGAATGCTATCAGAAATTCCCAGGAAATCTTTAACTAGTATATCTAGAGCAGTAGGATTAAGAGATAGTCAAGGACTAAATCACTTTTTAAGAAAAGCAGATTGGAGTAGTGAGGAAGTCAGAAAAGTTCGATTATGGCTCACCAAATTATTTATTGGAGAAAGAGAGGTAACTCTGTGCATAGATGAGACAGGAGATGCTAAAAAAGGAAAAACAACGGACTATACGGCAAGACAATATATCGGAAATTTGGGAAAAACTAAAAATGGAATTGTCTCGGTAAATGCTTATGCAGTAGTAGAAGGAATCACTTATCCTTTGATTTTTAAAATATTTAAACCTAAAAAATGCCTTCAAAAGTCAGATACATATAGAACTAAACCTCAATTAGCTGTAGAAATAATTGAAGAATTACAAGAGTGGAATTTTAAAATTAAATTAGTCTTAGCTGATAGTTTGTATGGAGAAAGCGGAGATGTAATAACAGTTTTACATCAATTCAATCTCAAATATATTGTTGCCATCCGCTCTAATCACCAAGTTGGGATGCTTCCTGGAGAAAAAAAGAGATACAACAGATGGAAAGCTTATCAACAAAAATTATCTCGACGTAAGATTGAAACTAGATATATTCGAGAAATTATCTTTGGATATAGAAGAGATATTCGTTTCTATCAGGTGAGCAAAAAAGAAGAGAAAAATCCTGAAACCAAGGATAGTTGGTTTATTATGACTAATTTAGAGGGTAAAATTGCTACTAAGATTGCTCCTTTATATAGCCTAAGAAATTGGATTGAATATGGCTTTAAACAAGTTAAAAATGAACTAGGTTGGGCAGATTTTAGAGTCACAGATTATCACAGTATTGAACGGTGGTGGGAATTAATCATGAGTACTTATCTCCTTGTCAGTATTCAAGCTAATTACTTTCAATTAGAAACTATTACTCCCGATCTCGACCGCCAGCAAAACTCAATTGTTGAATTTTCTGATTCTTTTGCTTTTTCTCGACATCCTTGGTGGGAGTCTGGTCATACTTGGAAAAGTGCTTTAAATAATTTGCGTTTAATTATTCAACCATTAATTTTCTTCTGTTTAATTCGACCTTGGCTATCAGTTTTTTCCAACTATCATCTTCAACTAGGATTGTCCAAGTTAATCAACATTATGAATCGCTTTCGTGCTTCTCCTAATTATCAAAGTTATCCTTTAAGTCATTTGTTCCCCATTGCTTGCTAATCTAATCTTCTTTCCCTATAGTCATAAAAGAGGGATTA
>JBCCDL010000809.1:0-3098 GCA_039030815.1 Cyanobacteria bacterium P01_A01_bin.83
ATTTTGATAATTTCCCCTCTAATTAACTCAATTCTGTCGTCTTCGGTAAAAAAGCCCAAATCTACGAGTCGGTGATATTCTTCGAGGGTAAATTTTCTACGAGTTGCAGCAATCATGGTTCTATCCACAAGTTATTTATTTGTTTTATTGTACTGGGACGATCCAAATTAACCTGCTGTTAAATTTATGATGGGGTGATCGAAATATCTAAAAAGCGATCGCTTTATAACTCCACGGTTTTTGCATGGTATAAAATATTAACTGCCTATCTTTAACTAAAAAACAAATTCAATTCTAGATTTAAGCCAGGAAATTCAGGAATATCTATACTCTCATCGGCTAATAAAATACTCTTGTTTTTATAGCCAAATTTTCCTTGGTTATTAGAGAAGGGATTAGTATAAACTTCCAACTGACTATCAACAAGATTTGCAATCCAGTAATACTTTATTCCTGCTTCTGCATACAAAGATAACTTGGTTTCACGATAGTATTTGAGGGTGGAGTCTGATATTTCGATAATTAAGATAAGATCTTTTACAGTAGGATGAGCAGAAAGGTAGTTATCATCTTTTTTCTTAGCAATAACCACGTCGGGTTCGGGTTCACTATTAGAAGGCAATGTAATGGGTTCTTGTCCCCGAACGTTAGCTCTATCACCTAACAGTTTATACAATTCTCCAAATAATTTTGAATTACAAACTGAGTGAGGAGTCCTTTTCGGTGCCATTTCCACTATTTCCCCTCTAATTAGTTCAATACGGTCATTCTCAGTAAAAAATCCTAGATCTACTAGCTGGTGATACTCATCGATAGTAAACAATTTTTTTCTAGTTGTAGCTACCACAATTTTGTTCCTCAGATTATTAATTTATTTTAGCTTTAACTCAATGCTTAACCTCTAGTTAAATCAATAGTGAGATGTTTGATTTAAAATGCATATTTATTTGCCTCGATCTTTTCCCAATTGCAATCGCATTTAATCCTTATGACTACTCAAGAATTAATTATTTCACAACCATCAATCGAACTTTCTGCTGATACCCTGATATACGCTATTGGCATAGATAAAAGTTTTACCCTACACAACCAGGGAGGAATCAAATTACCAGTATTAAATAATGTCAGTTTAGAAGTAAAAGCAGGAGAATGCGTAGCATTAACTGGGGAATCTGGTTCGGGTAAATCTACCTTGATGAAATCTCTTTATGGCAATTATGGTGTAGATCGCGGAGAGATTTGGCTTAAGCATAATAATAGTTGGGTAGATTTGGTGAAATTACAACCCCACAAAGTAATTGAAGTCAGACAGCAGACTGTGGGTTATGTCAGTCAATTCTTACGGGCTATTCCTCGCGTATCGGCTTTGGATGTGGCGAGCGAACCATTGTTAGAATTGGGTATGAGTATCGATACGGCATATCAAAAAATAAAGAAGCTCTTTAGTTTGTTAAATCTTCCCGAACGACTATGGCAATTATCTCCTACTACTTTTTCTGGAGGAGAAAAACAAAGAGTAAATATTGCCCGTGCTTTAGCTGTAGACTATCCAATTTTTTTATTGGATGAACCAACTTCTGCATTAGATGTCAAAAATCGCCAGGTTGTAGTTGAATTATTGATCGAGAAAAAACAACAGGGATGCGCTTTGATTGGCATTTTTCACGATCGCGAAGTTAGAGATAAACTATGTACGCAAGAGTTAATATTTGAAGCTAATTGACTTCTGACCTCACGACTTCATATTTCTGACTTCCTGAAATAAAGCATTACCCATTCACCAACGCCAATTAAAATTTAGCGACTTGTTTTCCTGCTACATAAACTGATGCGATCGCCGAAGTATAACTTAGATTTGGTTTAATTAAAATAAAATCAGCATCCCAACCCGATGCAATACTTCCCTTCATGTTTCCGATTCCCGCAGCTTTAGCTGGATAAGCAGAAACTAATTTCCAGGCGCGATCAAAGTCCATAATTCCCATTTGAGCTAACTTAAACGGTGCATGAAATAATGAAGGATAGTGATAGTCGGAACAAAGACAATCTACCACACCTGCTTTTGCTGCTGCTTCTACACTCATCCAGCCTACATGAGAACCACCCCGAATTAAATTAGGCGCACCCATCAACACCGATGCATCGTAATCTCTGGATTTAGCAGCTAGTTCGATAGTGGCGGGAAATTCCGCAATAGAAACCCCTCGTTTGGCACTAAGTTTTACTTTGGCTTCCGTATCGTCATCGTGAGAAGCGATCGCAATATTGTGTTTGTGCGCCAGGGCAACTAATTCTTCTAACTGGGTTAATCCTTCAACTTTATTAGCGATCGCAGTTTCAATTAATTCCTGTAATTCTGCATCAGTCATCTTGTGTCGGCGACGCAAAGAATTAAGATGGCGATTTAGTTTGTAGTCATCTCCTGCGGGGGGAAGATGGTCGTTTAAGGATAGTAATTGAACTTTGCCTTGTTTCAACCAATCGCACAATTCATCATATTTATCTGTATTAGCTTGTTCGTGACGGATATGAATTCTACTGTCGGCTTTTAAACTATCTTTTCCTTCACCTAACACAAAGTTAATAATTTCCCTGGCGGTATCTCGACTCCGCAACCCAGGTTCGTAAGAATCGGTAATGGAATAGAAAAAGGTGGTAATACCTGCTGCAATCAAATTACGGTCATTTTCCAAGATTGCCATATCCAAGGGAAAACGAACTCCAGGGCGTGGCGCGATCGCTCTTTCAAAAGAATCTCCGTGTATATCCACTATTCCAGGTAGCATCAATAATCCTTTTGCCACTATAGTCGGTATTTTTTGGCTACAGGTATTGTCTATCGACAAAAACTTACCATTTTCAATAACCACACAAGCATCTTTTACCCATCCTGTAGGAGTTAGAACATCCGCCCCTTCAATCGCCAACTTCTTCATTACGCCTTTTTTTGATACTTTGAGTAGTTTAAAGCTAGACAATAGCGTTAAGTTTAACTTTGAGTTATCTTGCCATTAAGTTAGCGAACCAAGATTTAGTATGAAATCTGAGATAGGTTTGTCAAGGATTTTTTGAAAGATATTGAGGAGGCTCAAAAATGG
>JBCCDL010000810.1:0-3097 GCA_039030815.1 Cyanobacteria bacterium P01_A01_bin.83
AACGATGATTGCATTCTTAATTCCCAGCATATTCAAAGCCTCAGCCATACTGTGGAGAAATTGCGGATCGTAAACTCCGATTACCTGTCCCGTAGGACTCAGAGGATTTACTAAAGGTCCTAAAAGATTAAAGACAGTTCTGATTTTTAAGGTACTGCGGAGAGAGGCTACACTTTTCATCGCAGGGTGCCAACCACGAGCAAATAAGAATGTGATACCTACTGTTTCCACAGCCTTCCTGACTTTTTCGGGAGCAGCATTAAGGTCAATACCCAGATACTCCAAAACGTCTGCTGAACCAACCTTACTAGAAGCAGAGCGATTGCCGTGCTTTGCTACTTTAACCCCAGCAGCCGCCGCGACAAAAGCAACGGCGGTAGAAATATTAAACGTCGAAGCCCCGTCACCTCCTGTCCCACAGGTATCAATTACAGGAAAATCATACTTAATTTCTTGTTGCTGAAGAGATTGCGACTTTAGCACCTGAGCCATCCCTGCTAATTCAGAAGCCGAGACTCCTTTTGCTTGAATAGCTGCTAGAATTGCCCCAGATAAGACATCAGGAATTTCTGAACGCAACCATCCTGTCATTAATTGGCTAGCTTGAGCCTGAGCGAGTGATTCTTGCCTTAACAACTGTTGCAGCAATTGCGAAAAATCAATTGAACTATTTTCCATGACTATATTTATATTTGACTTGTATATGTGGCTAGCGATCACTCGCCTGAAGACAGCAGACGTTTTACAATGAGAAACTGTATGCTTTTTTGTTAAATTTGCTAAAGATTAAATTTAATCCATGAAATATTTTCTCCGATTGAGCGCATTTTTGTTGCTGTTAATTCTATTAATCTTTCCTGTACCAGCTATTGCAGGTAGCTCCTCTGCTGTGACTCCTTCTACTTTTAGCGAATTAGATTTTAAAAATAAAGATTTTTCAGGTAAAGTTTTGCAGAGTGTCGACTTTGCCAAAGTAGATCTTGAAGATGCCAATTTTAGCGATGCAGATATTAGAGGCGCTGTATTTAATGCTTCTAACCTGGCTAATGCCAATTTATCAGGAGCAGATTTTAGCTATGGCTTTGGCTATTTGACTAACTTTGACGGGGCAGATCTGACTAATGCTAATTTTCAGGAATCTATTTTATCTTTTTCCACTTTTAAAGATGCCAAAATAAAAGGTGCTGATTTCACTTTTGCTGTATTAGAAAAATGGCAGGTTAAACAACTTTGTGAAAATGCTTCGGGAACAAATCCTCAAACTGGAGTTGATACTCGCGAATCTTTGGGTTGTAAGTAGTCAACAGTCAACAGTCAACAGTCAACAGTCAACAGTCAACAGTCAACAGTCAACAGTCAACAGTCAACAGTCAACAGTCAACAGAATATTGTAGGGTAGGCATGGTGAAAACGATAATAAAGACTAATTATTCTAGATCATGCCCACTAAGTAATCACTAATTAAATACCTGTTAGCTTTATTAAATTAGATAAATTCAAGTTGCGGTCACTACTTTACGCGGTGACTGCAATTTTTTGGAGAGACATACGTATAGAGACGGTAATCAATAATCTTTATTACCGAGAAAATACAATGAGCCTAATTTATCGTGGTATTCGCTATGAGTCTCAAAAAGCAGCAGTAGCAAAAAAGTTTCAAACATCTATACCTGATATTACTTTAAGAAAGTATCGCCTTAGTAATGCTCATGATGCCAACAAAGTTATCTTGATTAGACAGATGCATTATTATACTTATCGAGGTGTTTGCTATACCAAGAATTTGGTGTTTGATAGCCAAACTAAACTTTTGCTCGATGTTGATCGACAATAAGGATGTTTTTCATATTCTTTATTTAAATTTACGATAATGCACCAAACAGTTTGGATAGCCAGACATGGTAATCGTCTTGATTTTGTTAATCCAGAATGGTTTAATACGGCGGCTAGACGTTATGATCCTCCATTGTCAGAGGATGGTTTTGTTCAAGCAGCAGAATTAGGACAAAGACTAAAATTTGAACAGATCGACGAGATCTTCTCGTCTCCTTTTTTACGAACTATCCAAACTGCTAATGAAGTAGCCCAAGTTTTGCAGTTGCCAATCAAGCTAGAAGCGGGATTGAGTGAATGGCATAATCAAGCCTGGATGAGTGAATCACCTGAAATTCATCCACAAGATTTTTTAGCGCGGGAATATCCCTTAATCGATTGGGAGTATCAATCTTGTCAGCATCCTCAATATCCTGAAAGTGCAGCAGAGGTTGATCAACGGGTCGCAGCGACAGTTCAACACTTAACAGCTAAATTTACGACAAACATATTAATTGTAGGTCATGGGGCATCGGTATTCGGTGCAACTAAAGGTCTAGTCCCAGATGCTCCCGAATTTAGAGTTCCTCTTTGCAGTTTAACTAAAGTAGTTCGTACTCCAGACTGTAGTTGGGAGCTAGAATTGTGTGCAGATACATCTTATCTTAGTCAAACTGAATCCAAGGTGAGGTTAAATTAGCGATCGCTATTTAATATTTAAAAAATTTGCGCTAATAGGGGATTTTTGATCTTCGGTTTGACCAATCCAAATTAGAATAAATTTCCGCACTGAATTAGAAATGGTTAAGTGAGCAGAAAAGCTATTTTTGTTGAGGCGATAGTAATTGTTGTTCGAGTTCTTCCAAATAAAGCTTTGTGCCAATTGTACCTGGTAATCCCAAACATAAATATGCTGGGATAAAATAAACTCTTCCAGATGAGCTAGCATCTAAAGATTGAGCGATCGCATTTTCTAACCAAGCTTGTTTTATGTTTGATAGTTGATGTGACTCAAAATCTAGTTCTTTTCGTTCGCTAAAATTGCTTCCCAGCATTACAACTGAATTTGCTTCGTTAAATTGGGGCAGAGTTTCAATAGAGATTGGTACAATCGTATTTGGTTCGATATTATTTAGTTTGGGAGATGATACCAGTTGGAATCCTAATTCTTCGATTAAGGAACTACAAGACCCATGATGGAAGTTCCCTAAATTAATCTCTTGCAACTGTGATGAACTGAGCAGTAGCAGTTTGGGCTTGCTGGCTACCAAGGGAGCAAAGGCTT
>JBCCDL010000811.1:0-3095 GCA_039030815.1 Cyanobacteria bacterium P01_A01_bin.83
GGCGCAGTCGCTCTAACAAAGGCTTTAGCCGCATGTGCGCGCTGCGCCGCTTTTAACGGCTACTGATTTTGTTGCAGGCAGAATTAATTCTAAGTCCCAATTTGCTACCTTTTGGGCAATGCGATCGCTTTTTTGCCAATCCTTGGTGTAAGGCAAAGTGCCAATTACTGGTACTTGAGTTAATGACTGAATCATGTCTATCGGCGTTAAATCTTCGATTCTGCCTACCGCCTCTAATTGAGAACAGTTAAGAATGATCCCTTTTAAGTCAATATTTAAACTACGAGCATAAGCCACATTAGCTACAGTATTGGCGATCGCACCTAGCTTGACAGGCACTACTAGCACTGTGGGTAAGCGCCAGTCTGCGGCGATATTGCCCACGGTTAGTTCATTGGTGACAGGAGAACCTAATCCTCCTAAAGCTTCTACTAGAACTAGCTCAGACTTTGACGACACCTGGCTAAATCCCTGCCAAACTTCTTTTAGATCAATTGTCTTACCTTCTTTTGCCGCTGCAATAGGAGGAGCCAAAGGAGCAGCAAAACGTAGAGGGGGGACAACTTCTATGCCTGGGGCATCCCCAAACAAACTTTGATATAGCTCAACATCACCAACCCCTGTTTGCATTAGTTTAAATATGCTTAAAAGATTCTTAACCTGGTCAGCCTGGTCTAAGCGATATTTCTGCCAATAAATAGCCAAAGCGATCGTCACAAAAGTTTTTCCGACATCAGTGTCAGTACCTGCAATCATTAAGGTGACCATAACTTGAGCTTTATTATCTGTAGTCTTGTTCTCGATTTCTGTTTCTACAATACCAAGATTTAGGTCTGGTTAAGAATTGATAGTATTTACCATAGTAAGATGTACCGATGCTAAGTATCATGAAAAAAAATACAATATAGCCATAAAGTTTTAGTATAAGAATAAACAAAATTAAGCTCCGAAGCTTAAAAAAAGCTAAAGTAAATTTAATTTTGCTTAGTTTTTGACAGAATTACCTACTGCATTGTTTTATTAAGACATCTTGCTACTGGAGATTAATCGGAATTTTAGTATTTAGCTAAACATCCAGATTTTTACTCACAGTAAGGGTCTTGAGCATGACAATATTACCCAGAACCTACCTAAATATATTTGCCGTGAGCTATAGTACTACTTTAATGCCTCAGTCGATGGAGCAGACCCCCTTCTTATCAGACTCCAATCGTCTTAGATTGTTTTCTGGTTCTGCTAATGTTCCACTTGCCCAAGAAGTAGCCCGCTATATTGGCATGGATTTGGGTCCAATGATACGTAAACGGTTTGCTGATGGTGAACTTTACGTTCAGATTCAAGAATCGATTCGAGGAGCTGATGTCTATTTACTTCAGCCATGCTGTAATCCAGGGAACGATAATCTCATGGAGTTGATGATTATGATTGATGCTTGTCGCCGAGCTTCAGCCCGTCAGATTACTCCTGTGATTCCTTATTATGGATATGCCAGAGCTGATCGCAAAACTGCTGGTCGAGAGTCAATTACCGCCAAGCTAGTGGCTAACTTGCTTACTGAAGCTGGTGCTAACAGGGTTTTAGCTATGGATCTTCATTCAGCTCAAATCCAGGGCTATTTTGATATTCCGACAGATCATGTTTATGGCTCACCAGCTATTTTAGAATATCTTTTGACAAAACAGCTTGATGATTTGGTTGTAGTTTCCCCTGATGTTGGCGGTGTTGCCAGAGCCAGAGCATTTGCCAAAAAGCTCAACGATGCTCCCTTGGCCATCATTGATAAGCGCCGCCAAGCTCATAATGTGGCAGAGGTGATGAACGTGATCGGTGATGTTGCAGGTAAAACAGCGATCTTAGTTGATGACATGATTGATACGGCAGGAACTTTATCTGCTGGCGGAAAACTTTTACTAGAAGAAGGTGCTAAAGAAATATACGCTTGCGCCACCCATGCTGTGTTTTCTGAACCTGCAGTTGAGCGGCTATCAGACGGTATTTTCAAAGAAGTAATTGTTACCAACACTATTCCTCTTCCTGAATCGAAAAAGTTTGAGCAGTTAACAGTATTATCAGTTGCCAGCCTTTTGGGAGAGGCTATCTGGCGTATCCATGAAGCTAGCTCTGTTAGTAGTATGTTTCGTTAATTAGGTCAAACATTTTAGGAATCTGATTGCAACTAAGGAAATCATTCATAAAATCCCAGGAGTAACTTAGAGCAGTGCTATCTTACTGAGGCTTTGGGTAAAGGGGCTGTTCGTCCAATGGACCTAATCGATCAGGAGGCCAGAAGCGCACTGTGGCACGACCGATGAGATTTTCTTCAGGGACAAATCCCCAGTAATGGGAATCATAGCTATTGTTGCGATTATCTCCCAGCACAAAGTACTGTCCTGAAGGCACAGTCATTGGTGGATAATCATATTCAGGAGGTTCATAAATATACTGCTCTGTTAACTTTTGATTGTTGACAAACACCTCGCCGTTGGCAATTTTGATTACGTCTCCAGGGATACCTATTACTCGCTTAATAAAAGCCTCTTTATAATTTTGTTCTTTGAGAGTATCCGTTGGGGAGAAAACTACCACATCCCCTCGCTTTGGTTTGCGAAAACGATAGCTAATCTTTTCCACAATCAGACGATCATCTATTTCTAAAGTAGGAAGCATCGATTCAGAAGGAATAAAACGAGCTTCTGCAACACAAGCACGAATGCCGAACGCCAAAATCCCAGCGGAAACTAGGGTTTTTACCAGTTCGACAACAGGATTTTCTTCTTTTTCTGTCATAAGCACACAGCCTCTAGGATTTATTATTTGATAAAAGTAAATTGAGGATAGCGTATATTTGTCTGTTTAATAGCTTTCCGCCTGAACTAGAGAATTTTTGTTGATTTAAATTAAATTGCCTTTTGTCAATTAGAATCAACTTACTCACCGTTGAGGGGAATATATATTATGCCATTGACGTTCCTAATTAGATTTTGTTGCGACAAATAACCTTAAATTATCTTTAAAATCGAACTTAAACTCCTGAAACTGATCAAGTTTTTAGTTCTACTTATATCTAGTCTCCAAAGGAGATGATGGGGCATTCA
>JBCCDL010000812.1:0-3092 GCA_039030815.1 Cyanobacteria bacterium P01_A01_bin.83
AGTAAAAGAAGTGTGGTCTATCAAATACAAGATTTTGTCGATGGTTTAACCCCGGTCATTACTAATAAAAACGGGCAAAAAATTATTCAGTTAAATGATGATTCTGATTCCAACAATATCAATCTTAGTTTAATCAAATTTTGTACCGATTCTTTAGAAAAGTGGGCAATCCAAGAATGGCATCAAATTGGCTATAGCTATTATCATGGTGGCTTAAAAAACTTACACCAAAAGTTAGCCAACAGGGTCAATATAATTCCTGGATTACTTTCCGAATCACCCTTTATTAAACCCGAAGCGATTGACGTGACAGATAATTTCGCTATTTCTTTTGCAGGGACTAATTGCGAAACCAGTTACAAGCAAAAGTCTTTGGGGGGCTATATTATGAAGCAACTCCGCAGCCAAATGATGCAGGTAATGATGATGCTGACTCTAGTGTTGGGTTTTGTTGGTATCAAATCGAGCAGAAATCAGATGATGCAAAATCTTTCGGGGATATTTCAACAACAACCATGGCTATTTGGGATCTTTGTTTGTGGTGCTATCTTTCTGCTAATTAATGCCTACAACAGTGAGAATGATAGCAAGCTTGAAGAAGCAGGGATTAAATTAAAAAAAGACTTGGCTAACTACTATCAATCTTTTACCAAAAACCTATTAGAAAAAGTGATTCAAGATCTCAATCTTAGTCTAGAACTGGAAGATAAAAAGATTGCCGATGGTTTAGAAATCGTGAGCGAAGTTTATAGCGATCGCATAATTGAGTTAGAAAAACAACAAATTCAAATTCAAAATAACTTAGAAAAATATCAAACTCAACAGAAAAATCTTAATAATGAACTATCGGAGTTTGAAAAGCTTAAAAAAAATGCCACTGGGTTGGAAATTCTCTAGAAGAATATAAATCAAAATCAGAGAAATATTTAGATAAAAGAAGAATCTAAGTTTAATCTAGAGAAATTATGTACTCTATAAAAATTACACTGCACAACAATAATTGGGGTCAATGATGGAGGGAAGAGTTTTAGGCGGGCGCTACCGCGTAATTAGATACATTGCAAAGGGAGGATTTGGCAAAACCTTTCTGGCAGAAGATACCCAATTACCAGGGAAAGATAAATGCGTAGTCAAGCAGCTTTATCCCAGCGTTGACGACCCTAATTTTATTAAGATAGCGAGACGTTTATTCAAGACAGAAGCCCAAACCCTCAACACTTTGGGGATACATAATCAAATTCCTCGGTTAATGGCATACTTTGAGGAAGATGAGAAATTCTATTTAGTACAGCAATATATAGAGGGTCATACCCTCAGTCAGGAGCTTAATTCAGGTCAACCCTGGTCAGAAAGCAGAGTGCTCGAATTACTGCAAGATTGCTTGAAGATTCTTGATTTTATTCATGCTCAAGGAGTAATTCATCGAGATATTAAGCCAGACAATTTGATCCGTCGCCAATCCGATAATAAGCTGGTGCTGGTGGATTTTGGTACGGTTAAAGCAATCATAGCCGAACAAACTCAATTAGTTCCTGCTACAGTAGCAGTTGGCACCAGAGGCTATATGCCCTCAGAGCAATCTAGAGGTAAGCCTCGCACTACTAGCGACATCTATGCATTAGGTATAATTGCTATTCAGGCTTTGACGGGGATACATCCGACCCAATTTGAGGAAAGCGACAAAGGAGAATTAATTTGGCAAAACAAGGTTCAGTGTAGCCCACAGCTACAGTCAATTGTTTCCAAGATGACACGATATTACTTCAAAGATCGCTATCAATCGGCTAAAGAAACCATTACCGCTTTAGCTGATTTGGCAGGTAATTTCAAAACCCAGTCTCCCACCCCAGCAGTTCAATATACTCCTACAGTGCAACTTAGCAATACTGAGTTGAGTGCATTTAGACAACCTCCAGCTACTTCAAACAACCTATCTTCTGTGGGTAACAATCACTCGATTCTTGTTCCGCCTGAAAATACAATTAGCAATGTAACCCCCTCAGAATTAGCACCATCCCCAGTAAATTCTCAATCAGCAGCATCTCTAGATCAATCTACTCGTGTCAATAACGAACCTAACTCTATGGGGGCGACACCAAATTCGCCAGCCAGCTTAGAACACGCATCCATTTCTAACTCTAAGAAATCTGGTAAGATCTTAGCTACTTTAGGCATAGCCTTGGCTATCGGCGCGGTCGCTTCTGGGGGAATGTATTTTCTCAGTCGAAAAACCACTCAATCTGCCCAAGATAGTATTGCAGAACAAATTAATAGTTTCAATGCCATGGTGGATGATCAAGATTACCAGGGTTGCTATGAAGAAGTAGTTAAGATTAAGACTCAAGGAGATAACGGGACAGCAGCTAATAACATGCCGCCAGCGCAGCAGCAGGAATTTGAGGCGAAGTGTGGTCTGGCAAAAGCTCAACAAGAAGCATCAGATCTCAAGTATGGCGCAGCTTTAGCAATTGCCACAACTTTACCCAAAAATACCTCTGTTGATGCCCAAATTCAACAGCAAATATATTCTTGGTCACAACAACAGCTTGCTAATGCCAGCAAACTCTACAAACAGGAAGGGAATCTAGAAAAAGCGCTGGAGATGGTCAAACAAATTCCCCAAGATAGTAGCATCAGATCTCAAGTTGTCGATGCCAAAAACTTTTGGAAAGCAGAGTCTGAAACAAATGAGGCTGTAATCACCAGTGCTGAAAAAGCCTTGAGTGAAGAGAAATGGCAATATGCCAAGCAACAGGCAACCAAAGTTAAAGAATCATCCTCTTCAATGTATTGGCAACAACAAGCTCAAGCAATCATTTCTCAGGCAGAAGAGGGAATAAGCCAGACCGCTGCCACCGAAGTAAACCCAGAAGCTATTCCTCCCACACAGCCTAAAGTTATCAAGCCTGATAATACTACGGCAACTCCACCTGCTGTACCTAGGAAGCAACCGACAACTCGCCTCAAACAAGATTCATCAGAACCATTACGCGATCTTGGTGGTGGCATCGTACCTTCTAATGTACCTGCTGATTCTTCACCAAATTTGCGGGATTTGTAATTTTACAATTTTAATAGCATGTCAGACTAAA
>JBCCDL010000813.1:0-3091 GCA_039030815.1 Cyanobacteria bacterium P01_A01_bin.83
ATATGATATTGCATTCTTGATTGATTGTGTGCCGAGTCGAACTTAAGTCTCTAATCACAACGAGAAATCAAATATTGGGGACTGAATTAAAGGTAGTTAATTTTAATCGTTATGAATACATTCAAAATTTAACTAGCTTCGTCATATCTTAACGCAGTTAATGCAGCTCTTGGAGCTTGCATCCAAGAGAACATTAACCTCAGATTATTTGAATTAGAGAAAAGTCAGCCTGTCCAAAATGAATACTAAAGGCTACCTGCAAGTTTTCTAATGATTTAACTAACCAAGGAGCCTGATCTTCAGCTACGGTTTCATAGCTAGAGAACAAAATAGAAAATCTCTGCTCTAAATAGGGCTTGACTCTGTTGCATAGTAAAACTAATCTCAGAAGTAAACCAATCGTTTTAACTTCACCTAAATGGTTGACTAAACCTAAATAGTTTTGATGACTAGTATTGCTCTTACTTTCTACCACTAAAAACTTAAATAGTTGACAATAGGTACGTAAAGTTAAAAACTCGTCTACTTTGCGATGATCAAAATCAGTGAGAGTATTATGTAAATATTCTTGAAGCTCGTGATTAAAACCTTGTTTACAGTATTTTGAATCGACTCCTGAAATAAGATATTCAAAAAGGTCTGCTTTAAATGTCTTATAGGTTTTAACTTGACTAGTATGAGTGAGAAAACTTTTGGCTAAATCATAGTAAGTTGAATTTCGTTCGACTTTTCCCATGTAGTGACGTAAAGCTTGATCTAGTTCACGATCGCTCAAAAGCGTGGGATTGTCTATCTTTTTAATTAACCTTTTAGGTATTCTTTTAAGATTAGCAGCTTTATATTGTTTTACTAGTTTTGCCATCCGCACGCGATGAGTTATATATTGTGATAAATTCAATTCGTAGTCTGATTGAATGTCTGCTTGAATAGTCTCTACTGTTTGTTGAAACTCATCGGTGCTACCTTCTGTCACTAGACAATGCTGATGAAGATAGGGATAACGTTGAATTAAGTCTCCCACCGAGTTGGTAACAACTTCAATGTGTTGTTTGCGGCGATACTCGGGTTCTAAACTACCATCAATTAAACGAGCTAGACGCTGTATTCTAGTAAAATACTCAGATTTAAGAAAATCTTTGACTAATTGTCTCAATTTGCGCGAGGCGCGGGAGTATGCCCCCCCTGGAGGTAAGGCTCGCTCAATTAAAACTGCTAGTTCGATAATTTCATATCTCAAATTAGGCTGCATTTGCCAACGATTAATTATAATGTGACAGCAACGATTAAAGAACAAGGCAAACTCTAATTCAGCATCAGGAGCATCGACAATTTTCTCCAAAGCGGTACGGATACGGTTATCTTTATATCCCGTACCTCTAATAAATAAATTGTTAAATCTGTCCAAGATTTCTATCGGAGATTCAGTTTTAGTGCAATACAATAAATGATCGTAAATTTGTTGCTGCTCCTGTTTAGTTGAATTTAAATGCCGATAGCTTTTCTTGACCACAATTAATTATCCTCCCTTTATCTTATTGGGGAAAATTAAACAATTACTTTGATAAAAACTAATAGTTATCAAACTAGGTTTATCATTAAATATTAGGTTCTTCTGCTAATAAAAGCTGTAAATTTTTCATCAAGATTTTAAAGAATAGTTTTTGGTATATCTACGGATAATTCTGTGGTTTAATCAGTTTTTAAAACTATAATTAGGTGTTTGTCAACTTCGTTCTCAGTAATGAACCACTATTTTTCTCTAGCAGAACTCAGCAAAATCTTACAGATCGACCCTATTTATGCTGCCAGGGATCAGCTCGATTTAGATGTCATCGGTATTACTACAGACAGTCGGGCACTGCAACCTCAATCAATCTTTATTGCTTTAGTAGGAGAAAATTTTGATGGACACGATTTTATGGAACAAGCTGTAACCAAAGGTGCGATCGCCGTAATTGTGGATCATCAAATAGCTGACCTAAAAATTCCTCAATTTGTCGTTTCAGATACTCTAAAAGCCTATCAGCAGATTGCTCAATGGTGGCGCGATCGCTTTAATATACCAGTAATTGGGGTAACGGGTTCGGTCGGCAAAACTAGCACTAAAGAATTGATTGCTGCCGTACTCAGCACCCAGGGGAAAGTTTTAAAAACTGAAGCTAATTTTAATAATGAAATTGGGGTACCAAAAACCTTACTTCAAATAACCCCAGAACATAGCTATGCTGTGATTGAAATGGCAATGCGCGCTAGGGGCGAAATTGCCTTGCTCACAGATATTGCTCGTCCTACAATTGGTGTGATTACTAATGTCGGTACAGCTCATATTGGGCGCTTAGGTTCAAGAGAGGCGATCGCTCAAGCTAAATGTGAACTGCTCGGGCAGATGCCAGCAACAAGCACCGCTATTCTCAATTACGATAATTCTTTATTGATTGACACTGCTTCACAAGTATGGAAAGGACAAACAATCACCTATGGATTAACAGGAGGAGATATTAAAGGAGAAGTTTGCTCAGATAAGCTAAAAGTTAAGTCACAGGAATTACCGTTACCTTTGCCTGGAGAACATAACGCCAACAACTATCTAGCGGCGATCGCCGTAGCACAAGCGCTAGATATAGATATAGCTCCTTTAGCTGCTGGGTTACAGGTACAGCTACCAAAAGGGCGAGCGTGTCGTCATGATTTAGCTGAAGATATAGTCATTCTGGATGAAACTTACAATGCAGGTTTAGAATCAATGCTGGCGGCGCTACAAATGCTGAAGACAACATCTGGAACAAGACATATTGCAGTATTAGGCACGATGAAAGAGTTAGGTGCATATTCTGCGACCCTGCACCGTCAGGTAGGAGTTAGAGTCAAAGAACTAAACTTAGATTTGCTTCTAGTTTTGAGGGAGGAGGCAGTAACTGATGAAATAGCTAAAGGAGCAGCAGGAATCCCCGCTGAATGCTTTAGCGATCGCGCATCTCTCATCAAAAGACTACAAACAATTATGTCTCCAGGCGATCGTATTTTGTGTAAAGCCTCTAATTCCGTGGGCTTAAGTCAAGTTGTCACAGAGTTGGTCAGACAAAAGGTACAA
>JBCCDL010000814.1:0-3086 GCA_039030815.1 Cyanobacteria bacterium P01_A01_bin.83
CGATCGCGCCTTCCTATGCTGGCTCTTCTACTTTCTTTTGGTTATCACCATTAGCAGATCCCCTAGCGGTATGGCGCATCTTCTTATCTTCACTTAGCCAGCCAAAACAATGGCGAGGGCGGAATTACAGTTAACAGTCAACAGTCAACAGTCAACAGTCAGAGAGAGTTTAAAACACTTGTGGCACAATTTTAATCTTCCGAACAGTTCCTATTTAGAATGACGACACAATAGTTTGATTAACTTAACAGCAATAAAAATAAATAAATTAAACTAAGATTGGGAAAATATTTTGAGAATGGTATTCTTCGATATTTCCCTAATAGTTACATTGACGTTTATTGAGCTATTGACGGTAGGTGAAAATTTCTAGGTTCTGGCAATAGTCTGCCCTGAGATAAAAATGATTTAATTAAAGTATCAATGGCTTGTTGAGCATTGGCTAAGACAGTTTCGTAAGATTCACCGCGAACTTTAACATCTGACCATTCTGGCAACCTGGCAACGAAACAGTTTTCTTGGTCTGACCACTGAATAATAATTGAATAATTGCGCTCTATTTGCATTTAAATTACCGTAAATTAAACTGAAGTTTTTTATAATTATCTCTGTTATAACCTTTGTACTAGTAATTGAAAACTTCAGCTAACTAAGCGAGCAACTAACCATTGTTAATGGCTAGTTTTTATGTAATTATGATCTTTATTGAGCAATAATTCTTGCCCAAAAACCAGCTTTAGCTAGCTGACGCACTATATCTTCGGCATTATCTTGTTGGCTAAAAATTCCCACCTGAATAATGTCTCCTTTGATAAAAGCTTTTGGTTCAATATCTCTGACCTTAAGTAATAGTTCGGCGGCATTACCATAAACTTCTACTTTGTAACCTTGTCCTGCGGCTAAATGTTCGGTATTGCTTAAAGTTTTATTTCCAGGAGCTTTAAAAGTGTATTCTCTGGTTTGATCTTGCTCATTGCTATTATTTCGACTCAGGTAAATAATATTATTCTCTGGAATATTTAATCCCTTTTTGTCGAGATGCTTTGGTGTATTTTGAGCGCTCGCATCCTGACTTACAATCAGTAGACTGAATAATGACAAACAAAAATATTTATACTGCTTCAAGTTCATAAGTATAACCAAAAAATTTACAAATTATGGGAATTAATCAGCCAAGCGTATAATTTAAAATAACAGTTTAATTTAGCTATTCTAGTTAATAGTTTGAAGTATCAAATTGACTTTGTCTAGTATTATTTAAAACTTCATGACAACTTAATAATCCCTGTATGTTTCAAGCAAAGTTTAAATGGTAAGACATTTAATCAAACAAAATAGTTGCACCACAACGCTGACTAGCTTTTGAGCAGCATCTCACCGCTGGATTCTGCGGTACAATAAAAGACTATGTAAATACAGCCTCTATTAGGTGAGGCTAGCTGCGAACATCTTTAAATTACTAATTCAAGGCTGGTAAATAAAAAGTACCCTTAATCTTTACGAAAGTTAACACCCTCTAATATAAGTTCATGAACAAGGTCGTTGTCGGCTTATCTGGTGGCGTAGACAGTTCCGTTGCTGCCGCTACCTTGCACGCGTCAGGTTACGAAGTTATTGGTTTGACCCTTTGGCTAATGAAAGGCAAAGGACAATGCTGTTCCGAAGGGATGGTGGATGCTGCCAGGCTATGCGAAGAATTGGGTATTCCCCATCATGTAGTAGATAGTCGAGATGTCTTTCAGCAACAGATAATCGATTATGTGGTCAATGGTTATGAAGCAGGAGTTACACCCCTTCCCTGTTCTCAGTGTAATCGGGCGGTAAAATTTGCGCCGATGCTGGATTATGCTCAACGGGAACTAGGAACAGCCAAAATTGCTACTGGTCACTATGCTCGAATTAATTATGATCCAAAAAGCGATCGCTATCAACTATTGAAGGCAGTTGATCGTAACAAAGATCAGTCTTACTTTTTATATGATCTAACCCAAGAGTTACTAGCAGGTTCGATTTTTCCTTTAGGCAATCAAACTAAAGCCGAAACTCGTAAGATGGCGACTGAGTTTGGCTTGGCTACTGCCGAAAAACCAGAAAGTCAAGATTTATGTTTGGTAGAAGCTCATGGCTCGATGCAAACCTTTCTAGACCGCTATCTTAGCCAAAAAGAAGGAGATATTGTAGATTTGGCGGGTAATGTCTTAGGTAAGCATACAGGTATTCATCACTATACTATTGGACAGCGTAGAGGTTTAGGCATTGCGGCACCAGAACCTCTATATGTGGTTAAATTAGATGCAGTAATGAATCGAGTAGTAGTAGGCAATCGCCATGCGGGGGGAAGATTAGACTGTACTGTGTCTAGGATGAACTGGGTATCGATTGCTGAACCTCAAACACCAATCAAGGCTGAAGTTAAGATTCGCTATCGTTCTACACCTGTTGCTGCACAGATAATACCTTTAGGTGATTCGCGGAGTAAAATTGTGTTTGAAGAACCCCAGTTTGGCGTAACTCCAGGACAAGCGGCAGTTTTGTACAGTGGAGAACTAGTTTTAGGTGGTGGCATTATTGAAGTTGAATCAAAAACTGATTGATTGAAGCAACTATCGATTATTCGCTTTGCTTAAAATGTCGTAATCGTAATATGAGTCTGCCGAATAAAAAACGAGGTTTTCGCCGAATTGTTGTAGATTTTATTGATTATGATTGGCGTTATTTCAGCCAGTATAGAAAAATATGTCTTGATGTACGCTTATCGACAAAACCTCGAAACAAACTAATTATTAATCTCGATAGCGAAGATCCTTGGCTACAAATGAGAGAAAATATAAGTACTCATAATTTGCATCCTTGTTCTGCGCCCATAACACCAAAATTTGTAACCTACGCTGTCAAAGAAAGTTTGGCTTTAGGCTGGAAACCTAAAATACAGAGTTTGTTTGCTAGTGAACTACTCGACTCTCATGCTACGCATAGAGAGCGAGCCTCTTTTCCCTCGAAGGGGCAGTTTTAAGTGAGGCAAGTCCCAGCCCCACTAATTTGACCAGAAGTGCCGAGTTATGGTCACGGTGGATGGATATTCCACA
>JBCCDL010000815.1:0-3082 GCA_039030815.1 Cyanobacteria bacterium P01_A01_bin.83
ATCAGCAGCTAGGTCATCAGTATTCAGTTTGGAATATTAGACACTTTTGGTTTTTGTACCAAATAACTTTGTTTAAAAGATGTTGGGATCAAGAATGTTCCCATCAAAGCAGCAGTAAGCCACAATACTAATTAGCTTGATGCTGGGTTTTAGTATTACTCAACCTAAATCTGAAATGCCAATAATTATTAACTATTTTCTTGGCATTTTTTGCTAGATAAATTCAAATTAGCAGCGGGATTAGGCTCTTTTACAAGTTAATACAATACGAGTCAAAAATTGTTGTGGATTTGATTGAGAAAGGTCGAATAATTCTAAAGCCCCTCCCATAGTCTCTAACAAAGTTTGAGACATTAATAGCTTCATGCTAGGTGATAAACTAATGCCCTGCAACAACTCGCGAATTTCTTTTAAATCATGGTGATTAAAACTAGACTCTGTCGAAATCGATTCTTGCCATAAAGCAGTGGGACATTCCAAATCAATTTCCACCTTGACGCTATTTGCCGTAACCTCTGCCAGAGACATTTTAATTTGCCCTGTTTTCATTTCTGAAATGCCACAATCAACTAGGTTAAATATTAATTGAACTAAACGAGAGCGATCAGCAGTAACGCATACATGAGGATCAACATGAGCGATTTCTAATTTTAAATTACGGTTTGCTGCTTGAAGATAAGTAAGACGTTCTATTTCAGCAAATATTTCGGCTAACTTCAGAGATTCTAAATTGAGGCTATTGCTGCCATATTCAGTTTTTGATACCGCTACAATCTCATCAATTAGCTTCATCAGCTTTAACGCCGAATGATAAGCCTGAGTAATAAACGCCTTTTGTTCTTCAGGGCTTTCACACAAATCTGATAAAATCAGTTGATGTAAGCCAATCATGCTGCTAAGAGGCGATCGCAATTCATGAGAGGTTCGAGCTAAAAAACCCGCCTTAAATTGACTCATTTGTGCTGCCATTTGATAAGCAAGCTGTGCCTGTTTGAGTTCCTCTTTTAGCTCATCAATTTCATTCATAATTTTCAGAGATAGATCTAGATCTTCAGGTACAGCTTAGTATTTTTGGATTTAAGCCATGAGTTTTTTAACTCAATTGACCCAAATTAAATAACTGCCCCTATTGTAGCCATTGATTCTCAGCTTCAGTGATTGCCGAACCTACCGCAGACAGTATTTTAAAATTACTTAACCTTAAACACAGGTTAAATTGAGAAAAAAGCTATTTTTGCTCAATTATGACGCTTCCCTGTCTCAAAACTTGCCAAGTTTGATTTTGCCAACCAACCACTGTAGAGGGCAATCCGCTACCTACAGGGCTATTCTGGGGTAGATCAGGATGTTTTAGAACTAAAACTGAAGGAAAAGCTGTTTCAATGGCATTCATCGTAACTAAAGTGTCTTGTCCTGAAAGATTAGCACTACTAGTAGCTAAAACTCCTGTTTGCTTAAGTATGGACAATGCTACAGGACAATCAGGCACGCGAATTCCTACGGTATTGCTATCGGTATTATTAATCGCTGTAGGTACTTTAATAGAAGCGGGCAAAACCAAAGTCAACGCACCTGGTAAATGAAGACTAAATAACTCCTGCCAAGCCGATAGCTCGGAATTATTATAGGTTACATATGGCAATAAATTATCAATTGATGACCCGAGTAAGATCAACGGCTTATTATAAGAACGTTGTTTCAGTTGATAGATAGCATCTCCCAACTCGGGTTTAACTGCTAAAGCAGGTACAGTGTCAGTGGGAAAACTAACTACCCTACCTGCGATCGCCCCAGCAATTAAATCTGTTTGAGAAACTAATACCATTCTTTAACCCTTTTCCCTTAACCTTTACCCAGCCTCAGTAGACTAATTTGTTTCTTCGGAGTTATTATCTTCCTGCATATCTTTCTTCAGCCCAAGGTTCTCCCCGCATATGGTATCCGTTGCGTTCCCAAAACCCTTCTTGATCGTGGTCTAAAAATTCCATACCGTTGATCCACTTGGCACTTTTCCAGGCATAAAGATGAGGCACAACTGTTCTGAGGGGACCACCATGGTCAGCAGGTAACGGTTCCCCATTAAGAGTATGAGCCAAAAAGTTTTCTGGTCGAGCAAAGTCCTCTAGGGAAAGATTGGTAGTATAGCCACCATAGCAGTGTTGCAGAACATGGGTTGCTTTAGGGTCAAGGTTGATCGCCGCTAGAAAGTCGGTAACTTTTACTCCCGTCCACTGAACATCCAGTTTTGACCAGCGGGTGACGCAGTGAAAGTCGGCGGTAAAGTCATGCTGGGGTAAACTCATTAAGTCTGACCAGTCAAAAGATTGTTCTTCGACTAAGCCCCAGACTTTTAAAAGCCAATCATCAGTACTCACCTGGGGAGTAGCACCATAGGAGAGAACTGGAAAACCTTTAGCTAAATACTGACCAGGCGGAACGCGATCGCTTTGGTCTGGTTCGGGTTTGGCAAAAAATTTGGGCATAACTTAAATAGATTCAATCAGCTTCTAACAACAAAGGTGCATATCCCCAAGGAAACACACCACTTATCTTACCGATATAATTACCGATCAGCTCTGCTGGTGCGCGGAGCGCAATCGCATTTATTTATTCTTCATTATCATCTTCATCGTCTTGAGGATAGACAAAGCTATTGGAACGTCCAGATAGGACTGATTTACCTAAAGATAAGGCTTTTTGAGCCTCTACCGCTGCTTTGCGTTTCCAGACTGCTTTACGACTATCACGCTTCGATTTAGAAGTTTTCTTCTTTGGTACCGCCATAATTATTTAATTTAAAAAGACAACCTTTCTATTGTAATGGTTTGACCAAAAAAAGCTACAGTGTTTGCCCAGGAAACAGACTAGTTTCGCCAATAGACTGATTATTATCAGTGGTTCCAGAATCGAGAAACTTTTGATTAACTATTGACCGAAACTCTTCTAGATCAGTTTGCCAATTGTGTAAAAAGCCCAGAGTTTGCGTGGTGGGATCTGGCAAATTTTCTTGAGTTAATACGTTGTAGTTAAAATTGCCTGAAAAAAGAATTGCCGTGATGGGTTGGGTTTGAGGCTTTTGTAA
>JBCCDL010000816.1:0-3080 GCA_039030815.1 Cyanobacteria bacterium P01_A01_bin.83
ATGATGTTTACCGCCTTGTTGTTCAATGAACTGAGTTAAACCATCAGAAGTAATAGAATCAGTAACTATGGTAGAACCTGGATGTTCTTGGAGTACTATTGCTGAAATCAAGGCAATCATGCGGTTACGATTGAGTTCATTGCCTTGATGATCCACCGCAGCTACACGATCAACATCTGTATCAAAAATTATGCCAAAATCAGCTTGATTATCAATCACAGCCTGGCAAATCGACTCCATCGCCTCTTGGTTTTCAGGATTGGGAATATGATTGGGGAACATGCCATCAGGATCGAGGAATTGACTTCCTGTAGTATCAGCACCAAGAGGTTTTAGCACTCGATCTACATAAAAACCCCCTGCGCCGTTGCCCGCATCCACCACTATTTTTAAACCTGTTAGTGGCTGCTCATAATTGTCAGGATGATTTACACCTTGGCGAATCGTATCTACCAGTTTGGCAGCATAAATCGCTATAAAGTCTTGCTCAGTAACTTTGCCTCGATCTGAGTTAGAAATTAACTTGTCAGTAGCAGCAATCTGAAGAATTGCGGTAATATCTGCTTTGCCCAAACCTCCCTGGGGAGTAAAAAACTTTAAACCATTACGGTTAAAAGGAAGGTGACTAGCGGTCAGCATAATTGCCCCATCACATTTAAACCCCTCGGTAACGGTACTCATAAACATTGCAGGAGTGGAAGCAAGATTAAAATTGTAGACCGCGCAACCTGCGATCGCAATTCCTTCAATTACTGACTGGCTCAGGGTTTCTCCTGATACACGACTATCCCTGCCAATAGCAAAGGTTAACTCAGTAGTTGGTTTGTTTGTTTGCCCCCCTAGCCACTGCACAAAGGCATTACCCAAAGTTTTTGCTATCTGGGGGGTTAAGTTTACTGATTCTCCAGGGACACCTTCAAGAGCCACCCCACGTATATCAGAACCATTTTGAAGCCTTTGCCAATTAATCTTATTGGAGGTTGTCATGAGTTAAAACCAAATAGTTATGGGCAGGAAAATATGAGGGCAGAGATTTGAAGATTTATTTGTGCTGCAAAACCATATATTAATAGATATGGCGCAATTAAAATCTAGGAAAAAAATTAAAAATAATTATGCCCTTAATTAAAGTTCAATCTTCTATTCCTCAACCAGAATCAGCCACTATAAATAGCTTGCTGACCAATTTATCGGCTAACCTGGCTCAACACTTGGGTAAATCGGAATCATATGTCATGACTGCTTTTGAAGGAGATGTCCCAATGACCTTTGGTGGTACCTTCGATCCTGTGTGCTATGTAGAGATTAAAAGCGTGGGCAACATGAGTTCACAGCAAACCAAAGCTATGAGTCAAGATTTTTGTGGTCAGATCAGTGAGAAGTTAAATGTTCCTGCCAACCGCATCTACATTGAATTTGCTGATGCCAAAGGGCAAATGTGGGGGTGGAATGGTAAAACCTTTGGTTAATTGTTAATAATGGGATTTTTGAGCAATCCTTGGTTTAAATTAGGTTTAAATTAAAAGTATTGCTCGATAAACTTAAAGATATTCCTCGAAATTAACGAGAGCTTTTAATACTAAATTCTGTTCACATGCACCGCTTAAAGGCTAGGTTTGGGTACAAAGGGACGCGATGCTACCGCATCGCCAGTCGTCGCTAGACGACGAACATGCGGCAATGCGGGCGGTCAACAATGTGAGGAGACCTCACATTTACGCCCTTAAAACTTTCGCCTTTGTGGGCATTCGCCCTGTCACGCATGTAGGTAGAAGGTTTAAGTTGATTTCACGCTTTTAATCTATAGTATTTTTGTCAATCGGATTTAGTATAAAGTAGCAATCAATATGCAAGCAAATACTGATCGTATCGATTCATTTAGAGCTTTGGCACTCCAGGTAACTTGCCATGCTGTCAACCACGTGCAAACTAGATCACAAGCGCGATCGCTGATGGCAGAGGCAATCAAAGGTTTAGATGCCCAAATTGCCGCTAGTCGGGCTTTTATTGGTAACGATTGTCGCTTAGTGTTGCTACCTGAATATTGGCTGACAGGCTTTCCCATGGGAGAATCAATTTTGGTGTGGCGGGACAAGGCTTGTTTAGAAATGGAAGATCCTCTTTATGATGCTCTCGGTAGTCTTGCTCAAAAACATAATCTATTTCTGGCGGGTAATGCCTATGAACTAGATCCTAACTTTGATCAACTTTATTTCCAGAACTGTTTTGTCTTTGATCCTTCGGGAACCATGGTTTTGCGCTATCGTCGTCTCAATTCCATGTATACTCCCACCCCCCATGATGTTTGGGATCGCTATCTTGACTGTTATGGTTTGGAGGGAGTTTTTCCCGTTGCCAAGACTGCCATTGGTAATTTAGCTGCGATCGCTAGTGATGAAATCCTGTTTCCTGAAATTGCCCGCTGTCTAACCATGCGGGGAGCAGAGATTTTGCTTCATCCCACCTCAGAAGTTTATGGTGATGCGCGATCGCCCAAAGAGGCGGCAAAAATTTCGCGGGCGGTGGAAAATATGGCGTATGTTGTCTCTGCTAATACTGCTGGTATTACTAATACTGCCATTTTGCAATCTTCTGTTGATGGCGGTTCCAAGATTGTTGATTTTCGGGGTATAGTTATCGCTGAGACAGGGGCAGGGGAAAGTATGGCAGCCTACGGTGAGATTGACTTGACTGCCCTGCGGCGCGATCGCCGTCGTTCGGGAATCAAAAATGTGCTGTCTCGACATCGACCCACCCTGTATGCTGAAAGTTATCAACAGCCTCACTTCTATCCTGGTAATACCATGTTAGAAGGAGATGTGAAACGCCAACATTTTATAACTACTCAGCAAGATACTATTGATCGCTTAACAAAGCTGGGAATTATTTAAAATTTGGCTGAACACGAATAATTTAATTACAGGATGGGGGTCATGGAGCATAAAATTGAGGTTCGCAATCCACGGACGGGCAAAATTGATTACTGGATTACTCCCCCTTCAGACGATCAGCTCACTGAAACTTGTACTCGTTTGCGTCAGGCTCAAGCAGGTTGGCAACAGGCAGGTTTGGATAAGCGC
>JBCCDL010000817.1:0-3076 GCA_039030815.1 Cyanobacteria bacterium P01_A01_bin.83
AGGACTGAACCTGAAAGCAGACTAAATCCAGCCAGGCAGGTATAGATCAGGCTTTTAATGCCTAATTGAATTTGCTTGAGGGAACGTTCACTTTCGGATGCCCGAACTTTGATTTGTAATTCCCCTAGGTCTAAGCGAGATTCCAAACGCATAATCGACATCTGAGTGCGGTTGGGCTGTTTTAACTTATATTGAACAAAATCTTTAGTTTGACGGGCGAGAATACCCAGCATACTGCCTTGCTGTTGCTGAAAGGCTATTTGTTTGAAAAAAGGTTGGGCTGCGGCTAATAAATTGTACTGGGGATCGAGGGCGCGAGCAATGCCGTCTAAAGTAGTTAAAGATTTGACGATAAAGGTCATTTGCGGCGGTAGACGAAATGGCTGTTGCTCAAAAATTGAGTAGACCTCATCGGTAATTTGCTCAAAAGCACGAACATCGACAGGTTTATCCCGAAACTCCTCAATCATAAAGGCGATCATCCGCTTAACGGGGGTCATGTCGGCAACAGGTTCAATTAGACCCATGTAAATCAGAGTTTCGACAACTTCATCTGTATCTTTCTTCAAGACGGCAAAAAAAGTCTTAATCATCTGATCTTTAGCAATGGTTTTCACCTCTGCCATGGTGCCAAAATCATAAAAGATGATGTCTCCCCGCGCACTTACCGCCATATTGCCTGGATGGGGATCAGATTGAAAAAAACCATCTTCCAAGAGCTGTTTCAAATAACAGGTGATACCTAGCTGAATCACTTCCTGGGTATCAATTTTACTAGCTTCTAGGGCAGGTCGGTTATCAATTTTAATTCCTGGAAGATATTCTAAAGTTAAAATTTTGCAGGTGGTATATTGCCAATAGACTTTTGGCACCGCTACTCGTTGATAATTCTGAAAATTCTGACGAAAGCGATCGGCATTTTTGCCTTCGTGAATATAATCAATTTCTAAATATAAAAGCTCAAAAAATTCTCGATAAATCGCTTCTAAATTAAATTTTCTAACATTTTTAAATAATCGATTGAGCCATCTAACTAATCGATGTAAAATCTCAAAATCCAGGTTAAACAGCTTTGCCAGACCAGGACGCTGTACTTTTACCACTACATCCTCCCCTGTATGTAACCTAGCTTTGTGTACCTGACCTAAACTAGCCGCAGCGATGGGAGTAGGGTTAAACTCGGCAAACAGTAGACTAATCGGCTTACCCAACTCTTGTTCAATAACGGCGATCGCGCTTTCAGAATGAAAAGGGGGAACTCGATCTTGTAACTGACTGAATTCTTGAATATATTCGATGGGAATCAAATCAGCGCGGGTAGATAAAGCCTGTCCAATCTTAATAAAGGTTGGGCCCAATTGCAGAATATTCTTAACCAACCATTTTGCAACCCGATGTCTACTGCGGGGAGAATTATTACCCGTAATTTTGTGCCACCACAGAGAAAATATTAGTTTGAAAGCAATCCCAAAAATTTTTAGCTGGCGGGAAAATGGCGCATAAGGATAGCCGCTAGAGGGTGAGCGCCGTAATTTCAAATTTTGGAACTTTTTGCTGGGATACCATTTCATATAAATATTAGAGAATCGATCAATTTAAAAATAAGATTGGTTAAAAATAGATCGTCTTTTAGCGATTATCTAACATTAAATAATTTACCATTAGCCTAACTAATAGATGATTGAATCTGAGGTAATCTAAGCACAAAAGTAGTTAAAAATGCCTCAGAGTCATCCTCTAAGGGTTCACTAGTTACCTCGATGGTGCCGTTTAAATGTTCAACTAAATACTGTACTAAAGTCAACCCCAATCCAGTTCCAGGTACCGCACGATCAGTAACCCCTTGACCACGTCTAAACTTATCGAAGATGTGGGGAAGTTCTTCGGGTAGAATTCCTGCACCAACATTAGTTACCGAAATTAAAATATTTTCTGATTTAGTGTTACGTTCGCTTGATACTGAGAGTTCAATAGTAGTGTCAGAATCAGAATACTTGCCTGCATTAGCCAAAAGTTCATGCAGAACTTGTGACAGACTTTCGGCATCAGTATAAATTTTTAAATCAGGCTCAGAGATTTCGCTGCTCAAATTAATGTCCCGCTGTTGTAACTTGGGGGCAAAATTGTGGGTTAGTTGAACAACAGTTCGTTGAAGATTTAACTCCTGGGGACTAAAATCTAGTTCTCCCGATTCTAGTTCCTGTAATTTCAGTAGATCTTTAATCAGATTATATTCACGATTCCATTCTTGCTCCAAAATATCCAAATATTTCTCCCGCATCTGAGGGGGAATTTGAGCCTGACGCAGCATCTTTATTGCCATTTTCATGCTGGTCAAAGGAGTTTTTAACTCATGACTCATACTATTCATAAAGTCGTCCTTTAACTGGTTTAGCTTTTGCAGTTGCTTGATATGTTGACGCATCTTGGCAGAAAGCTTTGCCTGCATATCAATACTAGACTTGAGCTGAGCAGTTCGTTCATCGACAATGAGCTGTACCTGATTAAGAGTTTGATGGTGAATCAGCGCAGTACTAACCTGAACCCCTACCCAATCAATCAACTCCACTTCATCTTGAGACCAATAATGAGTTGTATCATGCTGGAGAACGATAAAACCTAGAACCATTGCTGAGTCGGTTTCACTGGTTTTTTTACCCATTAAAGGCATCATTAATAAAGCATTTCCCTGGGGATGAAGCAAATCAGTAGCTAGATCGGGAAAGGCACTATCAGCATCAAATTTGAGGCAGTTAGGAGCATTTTGCCATGCTTTTTGGCATAAGTCGGAATCATGTAAGTTAAAAGACAATTCTGGCTGGGTCGGCGAACCTGGAGTCTGAGGGTTCCACTGACAGGCAATCTTAGCCGTACCTTTTACTGAGTTTTTACGTCTACCTTTAGCTCTTAAAGGATTTTGATATTTCAACATCACAACCAGACCCCGATCTACTTGAAGTGCTTTGCAGATCTCAGTTAGACAGCTATTAAATAATAACTGGGGTTGATATCCTTGAGAGATTTCTCGACTCAAATTCTTGAGCAAAGTTTGATATCGAGTTTTAGTCCGAGTTTG
>JBCCDL010000818.1:0-3074 GCA_039030815.1 Cyanobacteria bacterium P01_A01_bin.83
AGTATTTAATGACTGGGTGAAAATAATTTTTGCTCTTTTCTTTATTTTAATATTGTTGATATTTATAGTTAGTATCTCAAGCTCTTCTGGCAAACGATCTAACTCTAGCCGTAGCCGTGGATATTATGGCGGTGGCGGTGGCGGTGGCGGTGGCGGTGGCGGTGGCGGTGGCGGTGGCGGTGGCGGTGGTGGCGGTTAATCCACTCATTTGACACATCTTACTGCTAAACCGTAAGTGCAATTTACTCAACTAGTTTATCTAAAAGCTTTAAGCTTTAAGCTCTAAGCCTTTGGGTCTAAGACCCCTACGGGGCATACAAGCCCTGCCCTTCGAGGGCAGGGTCAGCCCCTCACCAAATTACGTTTGCTAGTCTTCAATGTTTGAGAGGTTTAAAACTTCTTCTAATTGGCTTACGGCTTACGGCTACAGCCTGCTTCGCAGGCAAGCGCCGCTAGGCGCGGCTTGAGCCGTAGGCTCTGTGCTGGGGCAAAGCCTCTTTATCTAAGAATAAATAACTTATAATCTGCTTGGTTGTAATAGTTAAATATGACAGATATTCATGAATTATTAATCTGTATTGGTAGTGGTCTAATCTTATTAATTCTAATATCAGGCTTCATGGGTAATAACCTAGCTCATATCGAAGTTCCTCTTTTGGGCAGAGTTCCTTTAGCTTTACTAACTGCTGTTGCAATTCCCCTTTATGGATGTTTTGGATTAATAATTGTAGGTTTGGGTTATACAGTTAACCAAGAGTTTTCCTTAACAGTAGAAATAAGATTAATCTTAGGCATCTTAGCAATTATAACTAGCTATTACTTCGGCAAAATAATGATGCAGGTGTTTAAAGAAAAACCCTATCAAGCATTTAGCGATCGCGCCCTGGGATTAACAGCTAAAATTCGCTTTCAACCACTGCAAATTGAGCAATCTGGTGATGCTTTAATATTTGACAATCAAGAAAAAGTTACCCGCATAATTACTATTTATTTAGCTAATTGGGCGACAGAAGAATTAAAAGTTAACGACTTAGTTCGTATTATTGACTATCTTGACCACAAAAAAGCATTCGTAGTAATTAAAACAGGTGGAGTAGATGAATTTACCTGGCAAAATTTGTTATTTCACAACTAATCAGTAATCATTATGTCTAATTCCAACTTTGATACCAAGTTTTTGTTTCAACTGGCTCAAACAAATCCTACTGAATCATCAAACACCATTAACACAATTGATTCTAATTCCAGTAACCTTTTAGAATTACCATCCTTTAACTTACTGAGTCCTGGTGGCTTAATCACTGGAGGTATTGCAGGGGTATTATTAATCCTGGCTACAGCGGGATTTATTTACACTCGTCTCTACCGCATTATTAAGCCCAATGAGTCGATTATTCGCAGTGGTGGATTTGGTCCGTTATGGTCAGGTAAAACAGCATTTACTCAAGGTGGATGTGTAGTCCTTCCAGGGCTACATCAAACTATTAGCGTCCCTCTGAGCGAAGTTCGGATTCAAGTTATTCGTAAAGGTAAAGGAGAATCTGATGGAGATCAGGGGGCGGTGCGTACCAAAGACTATCTCAGAGCAAAACTAACTGCAACTATGTATGTCGTGGTTGATATTGATTCAGTGGAAACTGCCGCTGCTAGACTTTGCCGAGACTCATCAGGCAAAGTAACCGAGGCGGATATCCGTGCTGCGGTAGTGGCTCGTTGTGATGATGCCCTCAGAAATGCAGCCAAACAAAGGACTTTGACCGAAATCGATTCAGATAAGGTGGGTTTTGGTAGTGATGTTAAAAACTCCCTACAGCAAAGTTTAGATTCTCTTGGTCTGACGCTTCAGGATGTTACCTTAACTGATATTGAGGAAGACGCGGCAGCATATCAAGACAATGACTATTTCGATGTTCAAGGAAAGCGCGAGAGGGAAGAAAAGGTCTGTCAGAGTAAACTGGAAACAGCTAAAGTACAGTCGGAAACGGAAACTCAGTTAGCGGCGGTTGATCGAGATAAAGCCTTAGAGTTGCAGACTATTCAATTAGAAAAGGAACAGGCAGAAGCAACCCTAGAAGCTGAAACTACCGTGATTAAAGCCGAAAAACAAAGGGAAGCAGAAGAAGGAAAAGAACAGCAACTAGCACTACTGGCTAAAAAGAAAGAAAGCTTTGAATTAGAAAAAGAGCAAGCCAAAATTGATAAGCAAACATCGATTGAAGAGGCACAACAAGATGCTCAGAAAAAACTACTTTTAAAACAACAAGAAGTTGAAGTTGCTGATATTGATCGTGAAACTACAGTCAAAAAGGCAAAGCAGACATCGGAACAAGAGCTGATTGTTAAACGCCAAGAAGTACTGGTGGCAGATCAAGAAGCAAGACAAGAGGTAGCCAAGAGTGAGAAACAAACTAATGAGATTCAAGCACAGGTAGCTACTGCCGAAAGTGCCATCATGACTGCCACAGAAATTGAAGTGGCAGAACGTAATAAGCAAATTGCTGAACTCTTAGCGGCGCAACAAGCCAATGCCAGGAAAATTCAACAAGAGACAGATGCCCTGGCAAAAGCCGAATCTCTTAAAATCGAAGCCTCCGCAGAGGCAAATGCCCAAAAAATAAAGGCTCAGGGCGATTTAGCTGCCGCCAACGATACGGCTCAATCGATTGTGGTGATTGCTGAAGCCAAGAAAGAAGAAAAACTAAAGCTTGCTGAAGGGGAATTGGAATATATCAAAGCAATTAACAGTAAGGAAGAAATTATTATTACTGCGGAGTTGCTCAAAGAGTTAGCTCCAGATTTGGTCAAACAATTACCACAAATTGCTCAAAATCTGACTCCTGAAGTGAAAGAAGCAAAATTGTATAGCTTTGGCAATGGGGACAACAGTTCTTCTGGGGCAACTAAACAACTTGCGAGTATTTCTGGTTTGGGAATGTTACAAGAAATTCTCGACTCTAATGTTGGTTCACAAACGGTATCTGCTTTAACTAAATTTTTGAATAGCAAAGCCGTAGAAGGTGACGAGCAAATTAAAATTAAAAATTCCTACCAATAACGCAAGCTTGTATTGAGAA
>JBCCDL010000819.1:0-3071 GCA_039030815.1 Cyanobacteria bacterium P01_A01_bin.83
AGATCGCCGAGATCACTGGGGTATCCTTAGGTACAGTTAAATCTCGAATTGCCAGAGCCAGACTAAAACTGCAATCAGTATTGCAAAATTATCTTGGTGATGGGTAAATTAGTAGATATAGCTTGATTAATACCAAATTTTAATAAACTTAGATTCTAAAATTAAATTATCTCTAGATGACCTAGAGATAACTTGCAAATCTCCCCTCATGTAATTTCTTCTGATTATTGCCCTATCTCAAGCTATTATCCAAATCCTTTTTAAACAGCGGTAATGCCAGAATGACACCTAAATTTGACGATTTTGAGCAAGATAATCTGACCAACCAAGAAGAATTAACTGAACTACCTACAGATTGTTTTGAGCTTCTAAGCTCATATATCGACGGAGAGCTATCTGCTGCTGAAAAAAAACAGGTTCAGCAATGGCTGGATCAAGATCCCCAAATCAAGCAGCTTTACACTCAGCTACTGAAGTTGCAGAGTAACATGCAGCGTTCAATGGCGACGACCTGTGATAAATCAACAGCACAAATCACGGCAGGAGTATTCCAATCAATTGATCATCACCACCGTCAAAGAAAGTTAATCTGGTGCGGCAGTGCAATCGCTGCCACTATCATGGCTACTTTGACAGGAATAATACCTGGATTTAATCCCCTAAAACTCCAAATAGCAAACCAGTCCCGTACTCAAGAAGCGGCACCAACGGTGATGCTTGCTGTAGCTGTAGATAAACCTGCAATTAATATTCCCAAAGGAATTTCAGGTTATGATATTGAGCTACAGAACTTTATTGAAAACTAAGCTAGTCATCTGATTCTGATTGAATACAGACTTGCTCAATTGTTGCGCTGGGAGTAGTAATGCTTAAATTAACCACTACTTCATCCTCAACAACTATAGAAGCGCTCTCAGGTGTCTGCTCACTATAAATAAAGTCATAACCATTGTTGGAAGCATACTTACTGGCTGTAGTAGTTGATTTCCCGAGTAATTGATACCAACCATTTAAACGAGGATGAAAGGTGGATTTTTCTCGGGTACAGACCACTGACTTCTCTGAAGTTGCCTCCCCATTATCCAGCTCTAAACTAGCATTTTCAGCAGGTGTAATTCTTGTTTTAGCAGGTAAACTAGAATTCACCTCAGTAAGATCCCCAGACAAATCTGAATTAGACGATTGTAACTCTGGTTCAAAAACAATTTCATCATCATTTTGCATTACTGAAGAATAATAGCGATTGCCATTTTTACCCACAAAATAAGTCGCCTGATCATCACTGGCTTGAAAAACATTACCCCGATCAACTGGCTGGGCTGAAATTAAGACCCGATCGCTCTCATCATACTTAGATTGTCGGTAATAATAAAAATTATTATTTAACCGACAAATATTAATCAGATAATATTCTGTCTCAAAACTATACACTTCTCGATAAGTAGAATTAGCTTGTTGACATTCGTTTTGAGCTGATTTTTGAGCAATAATCAAATTAGCCCCAGATTCCAATCTAGGAAAGGTTGCCATCGCCAAAACATCTAAATTTACACTCCAACAGGAGGATAAAGCGAGCGCCAATAGAGTTTTTTGCCTACACCAATCAATCATGGTCAAACATGTTTTTATCAACAAAAATATATTTATATTAATTTTCTTAAAAATTACGGCTTTTAATTAGTTAGCGGCTATAATCTTTAACCAAAATAATAATAACTTCAGTACATAAATTTAATTTAGTCTAAACTTAAAGAGTAAAGACTTAGACAAAGCCATTATTAACAGTCTTTTAATATTTATTCAGAAATTCTATAATTTTTAAATCCACACAAAGTAGCGCAGCCACTCATAAATAAACCGCAGTTGGCGATAATTATTGATGTTTAGAAGGTAAAATTTAATAGTATTGCGGTTTATTAGGTAAGCAATGGCATCATTACCCCAACATCGACCAAGAAAGCTGTCTCTTGGTCCATTAGAAGCTGAAATATTGGATATAGTCTGGAATCTAAAGATAGCTACCGTTAAAAATGTCCATGACCGTATTCTGCAAGATCCTGAGCGAGAGCTAGCCTATACCTCGGTAACGACGGTGTTACAGCGATTAACTCAAAAAGGCTGGTTGAAATGTAGTAAGAAAGGTCGAGCTTTTTCTTGGCAGGCTCTGATATCGCGCGAGCAAGCTCAGGCACTTAACTCCTACGAAAAACTTAATGGATTTCTCGCCATCAGTAATCCTGAGGTGGTGGCATCTTTCGCCGATAGTCTAGATACTGCTAGCCTAGAACAAATAGAAGCGATCGCATCTCGCCTCAACAGCATCCGTCGTCAGAGGAAGGAATCAAAATAGTGCATTTATTAGCAATGCTAACTATTACTGCATTAGCAGTAATTATCCGCTACCAACCAATGTCTTCATCCCCAAGATGGTCACCACGTTGGTATCGAACCTTATTTCTGTTTGTGTTTCCAGCTTTATTGCTGTTCTCTACCGCCAGCACCATACTCTATATGGGTTGTCATGGACAAATGTTGGGTATTAGAGCAGGTAGTTTAGGCTGTGTTATTTCGGGGGGTTTGATTGCCTTTGCTTTAGGCTCTTTATTGAAATTAGCCTATTCATGTAATCATGCCCTGCGGCAGTTAGCTAATTTAGAGCAGCAAACCATAGGTTCAACTACTGCCAGGATTTTAGCTACTGATTTTCCTTACAGCGCGCAGATGGGATTTTGGCAGTCAGAATTGATTGTCAGTCAGGGTTTACTAGATGTTTTGGATCAAGAGCATCTAGCGGCAGTAATGGCACATGAACAAGCACATTTGTTCTATCGCGATACTTTTTGGTTTTTTTGGTTAGGCTGGGTACGTTCTTTTAGTTTCTGGTTGCCTAACACTGAGGTCTTATGGCAAGAGCTATTGCTGTTGAGAGAGCTAAGAGCAGATCGTAAAGCATCAGCATCAGTTGATTTTCTCCTGCTGGCAGAATCTTTGTTAACTGTCGCCAAGGCTCCTTTAGAATCTCCTTCTGTATGGTGCGTTAGTCTGAATGATTCGGCTATTGGCGATCGCCT
>JBCCDL010000820.1:0-3059 GCA_039030815.1 Cyanobacteria bacterium P01_A01_bin.83
CACACCATCTAGTAAATCATCGCCAGCACCGCCATAGAGACGATCAAAGTAATTCCCCCCCAGTAGAGTATCGTTACCCGCACCACCGTTTAAAACATCATTTCCTGATTGTCCACGCAGCAGATCGTCCCCAGCACCACCATTTAAAGTATCATTACCATTGTTACCAAATAGAGAGTCATTACCCGCACCACCATTTAGTTGGTCATCACCGATACCACCAATCAGGCGATCATCTCCTTCATTACCGATCAGAGTATCATCACCAGCTAGACCTTTAATTGTATCGTCACCAGCCAAGCCATCTAAATGATCTTTACTAGTAGATAAACCCTGTATATTATCGTTTTCAGGCGTGATAGACGTATCGAGAACTTTGATATTTACCAAACTTGTTTCAATTTCATCTGCTGGATATAAACCTGCTGGATATAAGTCTTCTGCAATTATTTTGTCCGTAGTCCGAACTAATAATTGATAATAACCAGAGTTGTATAGCTGTGGTTGGTTTTTACTATCGATATTGTTAGATGCTTCACGGTCTAAATCATCAAAATCGCTTAGGGTAATAACACCTGTAGCCGAATCAATGGAAAAAGGATAAATTCCATCCCCGTCAAGATCTTGATTGCTGGTTATAACTAAATCAACATTGGAATAACTTACATTTGAATAATTATTAAAAGACTCGTCAAAATCTGATCTAGGCTGACCGTTAACCAAAGAGTAAGTGAGTTCATTACCTTGAGGATGGCTAAGGTTTACACGACCGACAACTGTTCCAGGAATCGCATTTTGGGCAACGCTAAAATTGTAATTTCCTAAAGCTGGATTTTGTAAATCTTCTAAATCTAGTTCAGGTGCAAAATCTCTATATAAAGAAGAGCGACCAACCAAATACTTTTGGTCGTTAGCTAACAGCTCAAATTCTATAGTTTCGTTAGGATCAAAAATAGAGTCAGAAAGAAACTCAAAATCAATTGTGGCAGTAGTTTCTCCTGGCGCAATAGTAATAGCTGTGTCTGTAATCTCTGCAATATTTTCCCCAGGTATGATTTCGTAATCTACATCAGGAGTTGCTATGAGAGGTAAAAAACCGAAACCAAATTCAAAAGTACCAGCCCTTGTTGTTAAGTAATCTATATTAACAGGAGAATTTCCCAAGCCATTTTCTCCTTCTCCACGAAAGTATTCTTCGGTAGTTTTATTTATGTATCCACCGTTAGCATCGTAATAAATTCCGCTAATCAAAGATACATAACCCCCTGTAGCTAAATAGTGTCTGGGAGAAGAACTAGAATCAGTATATTCAGCACTATTATCGATTAATTCGGTTACCTTTCCATCTGGATCGTAAAAAAGTTTTTTACCAACATCGTAGTAACTACCGTCAGCATTAAAATACTTGTCTTCAACAGGATTATAATATCCACCATTGGTATCGTAGTATTTGTAGTCTGTTAAATCATAGTAGTTTTGTTTCGTAATATACAAACGGTCGAATTCGGGGTCGTAAAAACGACTTCCAATATTTCGATGATTGTACATATAATAGTCCTTTAAAAAATTGTCTGGATTATTAAAATAATCTTCCCTAGCTATATTTCTATAATTAACCGTAAATCCGCTTTCTGGTGCTGGTTCAGAAAGATTTATGTTTAAAATACCTTCATCCAAAGTGAAACTTATAACAGGTAAATCGGACTCCTCAATATAGATTGGGCTAGAATAAGAGCCAAATTGCCAGTATGAGTCGCTATCATCATTGGGATTTTCAAAATTATTGTTTTCATTAGATTCTGCAACTTCATTATCAGGATCTATAACTGCTCCAACGTAATATATGTCTTGATCTAACCAAAATGCACTATCAACATTAGGTAAAGTTACAGAAGTTTGTATTTGTGCATAAGTGTCTCTGCCCAATATACTATCTTCGTTTTTTCCTTCAATCCCATTAGCGAAATTATAATTACCCAAGAAATAATCGTTGGTATCAATACTCTTGTCAGTCGAGATGTATAAATCTACATCAAAATTCTTTACTCCTTCTGTGCCACTGTTCCCGATAACTAAATTGCCGTTAATAGTTTCGCCTTTATAAAAGAAATACTCCCTAGAACCTCGTTCTAAATATTCTGGTGCAAATCCTGGATAAAAGGTTCCGTATAAATCTGGTAATGACATAGTTTTTGATGTTGCGAATTAGCTTAAAATAGATGAAATTGCTGTCATTTGTATCAATGACTTCTTTTCGTTTATAAGCTATTCATTTTGTCAAAGTCATCAGTAAAAATGACCTCTTTTAAAGCAAGAAATTTAAAATAAATTTATTCGCATTTTTCGACATATCTTGTGTATATTAAGACAAAATATTCAACATGAGCGCCTAATTAATTTGATTCATTGGACACTCATGTTAGTTTTTTTTTAGTCTACCGCCTTTCCCTTTTATAGCCGCACAAAGTTTGATTAGGACATATTTAAAATGTATTAAAGTCACAATGATACTCAACCCAATCCTTAGTATCTAAACAAACCCAACCGATAATATCTAAAGCTGATTAGTAGGCGTTGAGACAGCAATTTTGAGTTTAGATAAGAATCTCATAGGTAAATTTTGCAACATCATAGTCGTTGAATTGCTTTTCTAATCAACTATTCATAGCTCTGTTTCGATGGGTAGAGCATAATAAGCAATTCCTTCAAATTGATAAGCAGGCAGATTGTCTTCTAAGTTGTCTCTTTCCGCAGCAGATGGGGTATAAAAATGTGCCCCTGTATTGGAATTGAAAAAGCGATAAATAGGAATAGAGCCATCAATTTCCATTTCGTAAGCAGAGAAAACCTCTCCTTCAAAACTAAAGTTATCTGATTCGGTCACCGCACTTCGTTCAGTTTCCGAGATTGTGTAAAGGTGAACTCCCGTATCCTCATTCAAAAATCGATATACTGGTACAGTTTCTTCTGCACCAAGGGGATCTGCACTACTGTAGGAAGCACCTTCAAAGCTAAAGTTAGCCAAATCCTCAACTGCATTCTTTTCTGCTTCGTTGGCA
>JBCCDL010000821.1:0-3052 GCA_039030815.1 Cyanobacteria bacterium P01_A01_bin.83
CAAAACGTTCGAGCAGTGGGGCTAGGCTGATGTCCAAATCCGGCGGATTGCTTTTCCACCACCACCACATGATTTGTGGCGAAAGCGTGTACACTCCAGCGGCTACCAATAGCGGTAGGATGAGTAGGGCGGAATACGGTTGATCGTAGGTCCAGGACAAGATGAGGCCCAGAGCAATCAAGCAGGCGCACGATAAATAAATAGCACGAACGGGGTTCAAAGAAATTTGCTTTGGTTGGTAACGAATGGAAGGGGGCAAGCGTTGTATGAGGGTAATGTTTTCCTCTCTCCCCACCCTCCCCAAACCGCTGCGTTGAGGAGGAAGCCAAAAATTGCCCTTTAAAGTGTTATATCCACTTTACCTGCACCTGTACATTCGGCAGGCTAAGTAACCACACCGCGCACAAAAAACACCAAAAGCTTGGTAATGTGAATTGGACAACCTTAACTTTGCGTCCAGCCGCCCGTTGTTAGCCAATTTTCGGCGATCGCATAAGGAGGAGATTGAATACTCCAATTGGAATTATTTTCCAAAAATGATTGTATTACTTTTTCATTTTCTAAAATGTTAAGAGTACAAGTTGCATAAACTAAAACTCCATTTGGCTTGACCCAAACAGCTGTCTGTTTTAATAGTTCCTGTTGCAGTTGAAAAAGTTCCCCAATGGCTTGAGCTGTTTGTCGCCAACGAATATCAGGACGCTTGTGCAGGGTTCCCAAACCCGAACAAGGTGCATCTAGCAGCACTCGATCAGCAATCTCCGCAAATTCAGACTGCTCACGACTATCTCCTGGGACAATCTCAATTGAACTTAACTGCAACCGTGCAGCATTTTCTCTAACTTTATTTAATCTCTTAGTAGCGCGATCGCAAGCTATAATTCTGCCGCGATCGCCCATTAATTCAGCTATGTGAGTAGTTTTGCCACCTGGAGCAGCACAGGCATCAATAATTGTTTCTCCTGGCTGTGGATCTAGCAAATGGGTTACTAATTGGGCGCTACTGTCTTGAATGACCCACCATCCTTGTTTATAGCCAGGTAAATCCGTAACTGCTCCTGCGCTTTTAAGTCTTAGTCCTTGGGGGAGGTGTGGTATTGGTTCAACTGTGATCCCCGCCGCCTCAAATGCTGCCTTAACTTCTGGCACCGAAGTTTTAAGTAGATTAACCCGCAAATCCAGATGGGGTGATTGGTTAAACCATGCCAATAGTTGATCCACTTCGGCGAGCGGTAGTTGTTCGAGCCAAGTTTCGACAATCCAATCAGGAAAACTATGCTTAGTTCCCAATTTAGCAATGACATTATTTGGTAGCTTAAGGGGATCGCCAGATTCTGCCTGGCGCAGATATTCCCGTAACACACCATTTACTACTCCACTTAGCTTTGATATTCCATTTTCCTTCGCTAACTGCACGCTAGTATCTACTGCTGCCGAAGGGGGAATGCGATCTAAATATCTCAACTGATATAAACCTAAGTGCAAAATAACTCTTAAGTTTGGTGGTTGCTGTACCGCTTTTTTCTTACCTAGCAGATCGATTAATCGATCTAGGGTACGTTGACGACGCACGATTCCATAAACTAACTCACAAGCAAAACTACGTTCAACTTGAGATATTGCCACAGATTTGCCTGAAGTCTTGATGATCCGATTCAGCGCTACATCAGTATAAGCTTTCTTCTGATAAACATTTTTTAAGGCGAGGAAAGCTAAATTTCGAGATTGGAGAACAGATGTCATGCTGAGGCGTAAGATTTTCCCTCTTTATTGTAGTAGGGATTGTTCCGTCCTGATTTAAAAAAACTTAATTTGATGACCCTAAAAAATATTGGAACAGCATTTCTCTCATCTAATCCAAGTTGAGTTGTTTTATGGGATTCAAAGTTAATTTATGAGATTACGCAACATTAAACAGATAATTTTTGGAAAAACTAATCCCAGATAACAACAAGTTATTTTGTATAAAATCATGTTATGAAAGGCTTTATTTAAATTTAGCTTAATCACAAAATGTTTTGTCATCAGTAATTATGTGGAACATATTTATAGTAGACAGACATCATTAAGATTATTTACTTACAAATGAAATAGTGAACGAGATGTATTGGTCATCAAAATATTGTTTGAATAGATGTTTCAAGATATTATATACTACTCAAGTATTTTTATAACTTAAAAGCAAAGTATTTGAAGTGACTGAATTACAACCCTTTGATCGTCATTAATCATGTTTTTTACGTATAAATACAGATTAATAGCATTGCTTATTAATCAATTAATCTTCAAAATAAAAAACAAATATCACTTTAAGCTTGTATCGTTGATTAGTACTTGATTTATTAATGATTTTGATTATTAATTATGCTGCTTTTAAGAAGATTGCAGTTGACAATTTAGTAGGCTAGTACAAAATAGAAACATATAGTAGACTGCATCTTATTTGTTCAAAGATAAAATCTTGTAGTTGATAATACTGAGATTAATTGAATCTGAAAATAGATTTTATTTTAATAACAATCCAGAGTAAACAACTGCAATTTCTAAGTATTAACTATATGTAGTAAAATTGAGGAGAAGTCATGACAAGTTCTGTAAGAGTAGAATATCCAGATTTATTAAATGACCTAGGAAAACATGAATTTTTCGTTACAGGTGATAGTTTAGAAATCTTTGCTCGCGAAGATCAAAGAACTATAGCGGAAGTACAATCAGGAGATGAACCTATTTCCTTTACTGGTAGTAACTTTGATGACAATATTGTTGGTGGACAAGGAGATGACACTATTGTTGGTGGAGAAGGGGATGACACTATCGAAGGTGGTCCTGGCGTTGACGTGATTGATGGCGGCGCTGGTAACGACACCTTGAAAATTGGTTTTGGAGACACTGTTATCGCTGGTGCAGGAACAGAGCGTATTTTGCTCAACCTATCTGATCAATCTGATTCTAGTGAGCCTCCTGTAATTGAAGATTTTAATCTGGGAGAAGATTCAATTGAAATTTTTGGAGTTGATCAAGATGAAGCGGCAGAAATCGCTGTCTATGATCG
>JBCCDL010000822.1:0-3040 GCA_039030815.1 Cyanobacteria bacterium P01_A01_bin.83
AATAAAAGCATACCCCAGCGTAATCCAATCTGAACATCTTTTGTATGCTGTCCTTCATAGGTCCCTTCTCGAACAATATCTCTCCACCAAGTAAACATTACGGTTTTTATTTGTAGCAGACATTTAAGTAATTCATATAATTTTACCTAACCACTTAGCATATGACTGTAAACAAATTGATTTATTTATCTTGAGCGAAGAGCTAATTTAATCATAATGTTTAATTTACAAATACTGACTTAATTCCCTTTGTTTCAACTCTTGAAATTATAATTGATTTTTTCTGATAAACTTTTATCTATTACTTCTTATCCATCAAATATATTTTAGCTTTTTAAACCACTGTGCAAAGTTGTAATTAAAGAGTCTAAAACTAGACCAGGAATAGTTTTTTCGGGCAATAGTGCTAACCCTACTGGCAATTCTAAAATCACATTTTCTATATTTTTGACCACTGTATTTTCTGGCGGTGGATTAAGTGCATCAATCGGCATTACTCCAATACCTAAACCTGATGCTACCATTACTTTCAAAGCTTTAAAGCTCATAATCTCTAGACCAGAATATGGGTTAACACCGCGAGCTAAAATTTCCTTTTCAAATACTTGTCGATAAGAACAGTTTACTTCAGTCAACAACAATCTTTCTGTTGCTAGATCTTTTACTGTGATAGTTTTTAGCTGAGCATATCTATGTTCCTGAGGCACTAACAAAGCCATTGAATCGTAAAATAGAGTAGAAAAATCTAAGCCTAACTTAGCAGTCGGAGGAGAACAAATCGCGATATCTAATCTTCCTTCTGCAACTGCTTGACTAATGGTTTGGGTTACTCCCGTTTCTAAAGTCAGTCTTACTTTGGGATATCGACGACAAAATTGAACAAGTAAGTTGGGTAATCGCAAACTAGCTACAGGTTCAATTGAGCCGATTCTTAGATGCCCAGTCGAACCCGCAACCAGCTCGATCATTTCTTGATGGAGTAGCGCGGCTCGCTGCAACAGAAAATTAGCGTGACTTTCTAGGGCTTTTCCTGCGGTCGTAAGCTGAATTTTTTTGCCCTGCCGTAAAAAAACTTTGACTCCCAACTCTGCTTCTAGCTGCTGAATATGCAAAGTAATTGTCGATTGGGCATATTGAAGCTTTTCGGCTGCCTGTAAAAAACTTCCTGTTTCCAGAATAGTTTGAAATGTTTTTAAATGGCGAAATTCCATTAAAGCATATTGTAATTAGTTTGCTATCAGTAAAAATGAACCTGATTAACAATAATACTATAGAGGTAAAGAAGATCAACTTTATCTGAAACTTCTGAAAAAATTTGATAATCTCAGAAACAATCAACTTGACAGTTGAAAACCATAGAAACTGAAGAAAGTCAAGTAAATTTTAATAATTAATTTAGTTATCTACAGCAACCCACGATAGCGAATAAATAACAAAATAACTGCCCAGGAACCTAAGGCTACTTTTAACGCCACTAAAATATTTAAGATGGGAATGATGCCTCCGCTAAACAATGCACCTAGTTCTCCTGGAGGCAACTCTACGCCAATGAGAGTAATCGCCGCTAGAACAATAAAAATAAGTACCGAAATCTTTTCCCAAGTAGCAGCATGCCACTTGTGGTAAATTGATTCCATTAACTGAGAAGAAGAGGTGATGGCAATTAAGCCGATCGCCGTGCCGCCTGCAACTCCTGCGGCAAAACCACCTCCAGGGCTAAGATGACCGCGAATTGCTAATTCAAAACTGACGATTGCCGCAATAGTTGCCCCTAAACGAGCCAAAACAATGGAGGGGCGATCGCTAAACTGATAAACTGTAGCAGTGGGAGTTTCGTTTGCCAGGAGAAACTTAACTCCTAAGATGGCGATGGTAAACACCACTACTTCAAAAATTGTGTCATAAAGTCGATTGCGAAAAATAATTCCCGAGACGGCATTAGAGACACCACTATCTTGAACTACTGATTCGACGATGGATATTTCTTCCCATTCGGCGACAGGGTTAGGCATAATTAGCATTTTGATAAATATGGCAATTCCTGCTACCAAATAAACCCATTTCATTAATGTTTCTCCTTCTCTTGTGATATAGGTGCATATTCTAGAATAGTTTCGGGGAAAATTAGCTCCTGTTGCCAAATCTCAAACAAACGACGAACCCTAATGGCAATCTTATAAATTTGTTCGACATTAGTTTTTAGTGTGTCATTGTCTGCGATCAAATCTGCGGTTGTGTTTGTCTCTTGCTTAATGCAGGTGGCATGAACTTCTTTGTCTAGTAACGCCTGCTTCAAGGCACTTAAATCTTGATATTCGACGATCTCTAGCTTGAGATAGTGCTGCTGCGCTACTTTCCTAAAGCTAGTGATTAGTTCGGGGAAATAGTTTTCGGTTTCAGTTTTCATTTCCTTAAGTACGCCCAAACGCACTACCAGAGAAGAACGCACCGCAACCACATAAAGGGTAATTGCTAACATGGTGCCGACTAAAGCCTCGGTGAGAGCAACGTCTGCGCCACCCAGAACTGCATATACTAGTGCGGCAACTGCTCCTAAAATAGCTCTAACTACTAAGGCTTGGTAAGGATTAGTCTGAAAAACTAACATTAGAGATACTAAAGGCAGTAGTGCTACTATGACGTAGGTGTAATTGTCGTAATTGTCAATCATTCTTACCTCCAGCACTTGAGCAATAAGCTAAGACATATCCCAGCACTGTGTTCCAAATTGCCAAGGTAATAATAGCCAATAGTAATAGGGGCCATTCGTTAGGTATTTTGAGCAGTAGACCCACAACTATGGTCATTGACCCCAGAGTATCGGCGACAGAAAGGCTGTGAAGTTTAAAAAGTACCGATCGCTTGCCAATTAGAGGAAACGTTCCCCAAAACCAAAAAATAATACCAATTACGGTCAAGCTGTAACTTAAAATGTCAATCATGCTTCGTTTAACTGTTTTAATAGATGTGCAAGTAACATTAATCCAGCTTCGCCGACACTGAGAATAATAATTGCCACTACTCCAATTGACCAATCATC
>JBCCDL010000823.1:0-3025 GCA_039030815.1 Cyanobacteria bacterium P01_A01_bin.83
ATTAATTATCAACACAATCTACTAAATTTATAACCTAATATTAAATATGAAATCTCTATTTATCCACTATTGATTAATGATAAATTATACTAACAATCCTCAGAATTCAGTCAGCCAGACTGATATCACTCAAGATCAATATTAGCTATCATCCATAAAGGTGGCATAATTTTGATGAGTAAGTACTTAAAAGCCAAATAACAGTATGTTTAAATGCTGCTCTGATAAATAACTGAGGTTCAATCTTATCTCAACTTGATGAAGGCATAAAGATTCAGTAAAGGATCTTACAAAACTAAAGAACCATAAGTAATTATGTATAAGTAATTACTAGTACCAGAATATACATAGCTAGTTCCAGGTATATGAGTGATATTTAGTTTTGATTATTTTAATAATTTTTATAACATGATTCGCGTTTTACTAGTTGATGATCAAAAAGTGGTCAGGGAAACTTTAAAGATTTCTTTAGAACCTGAGATTGATATAGAGGTGGTAGGCACTGCTAATAATGGAATTGATGCCATTGAACAGGTAGAGGTACTCCAACCACATATTGTAATCATGAATATGGAAATGCCTGGTTTAGATGGAGCTAGTGCTACGAAACAAATCACCAGCAGGTTTACTGAAACCAAGGTTTTAATTTTTACTTCTTATGACAGTGACGAATATATTACAAAGTCCCTAGCGATGGGAGCTAAAGGTTATTTACTAAAAAATATTGAAATCCAAGATTTAGCAGGAGCTATTCGTAATGTACACAAAGGCTATACCCAAATTGCTCCTGGATTGTTAGATAAATTACTAGTTTATACTGACTCAGGAATTGTTCTGAGCAAGTTGAAAAGTCCAGTCTATGCTGCAAAAGCTAGTTCTAGCGTGATGTCTGTTACTGCCAAACCACAAAAGACAATTTCTAGTTTGCAACATGCTTATCGCCTACAGCAAGAAGAACTAACGAAACTAAGGCAGAGCATTGATAGCAATCAGCAAGAGCTACCCAAGATCAAAAAAAATATTGCTAATCACAATAAATCTATTTGGCTTATTTCTTTGATCTGCTTGATATCTTTGCCGCTGATTGGGATTTACTTGTTTAGACTTTATGAAAAAACAAATAGTATTCAATTAAGCGTTATTCCCCGAGAAAGGGTCGGGTTATATGGTGAATTTAATCTTAATGGTATTGCTCAAAGAGTAGCAAAAGCTTTTGAACAAGATCCCATCTTACAAAGTATTTCTACAGTCTATATCGCACAAGAAGATGATGCGATCATCCTCACGGGAACTATTTCTGATGCTGATCTATTAAAACGGATGGAAAATGTGGCATTAGAGGTGATGGGAGTAAACAAAGTATACAGTAGTCAGGTAGCAGTACAGTCTGAATTTACTGGCAATGCTTTGGGTTCAGGGCAGTAAAACTTTAACACTAAATGTCTTGTCGAAGAAAAAAAATGATCAGATTTGCCGTTAGGCAAGACAATGCAGTAACTTGTGAGTATCAAATTATTTTAAAATTGAGATGTTACTGTGTCTAAAAATTGGTTAATTTCTTTAATTGCTTGTGCTAGCATCTCTGGTACATCTTTACCTGCTATGGCTCAAGCAGTACTGCCTTATATACCTGAACTAGATTCAGAAAAGTTAGAATTGCAAGGATTGCAATTGCTTCAAGAAGCAGTACAATTAATTCGCTTCCAACAATATGATTTAGCACTTCCTCGAGCAGAATTAGCTACTCAACTAGCACCAGAAAATTTTGATGTTTGGTTTATTTTGGGTAGTCTTTATATCCAACAAGAAAAGGTAGATAAAGGGGTCAAGATCCTAGAAAAAGCAGAAAATCTGGCTCCTGAGGAACCAGGGATTTTGTTTAGATTGGGAAACGCTTATTTTCAACAAGGGAATTATGAACTAGCACGAGAGAAGTTGGAGCAGGGATTAGAGATTGAAAACAATTCACCTGATGCTTTGTTTGATCTAGGGAATACTTATCTCAAGTTAGCTGAGTTCGATGATGCTGTTGAAGCTTATGAAACAGCTTTTGCTCAGGAAGCAACTTTTTGGCCTGCCTTAAACAATGTTGGTTTAGTTGAGTATGAACAGGGCGATCGCGATGAGGCGATCTCCAGATGGGAATCGGTAATTGAGGTTGATGGAGAACAAGCAGAGCCTCAGTTGGCGCTGGCGGTGGCTTTGTTTACTCAAGGGGAAGAGGAACAGGGGATTAGATTGGGTAAAGCGGCATTAGAGTTAGACAAACGTTATGCTGATATCGAGTTTCTGAGGGAAAATCTTTGGGGGGAGAAATTGATTGAAGATACGCGCGAATTTCTCAATACGCCCCAAATTCAGGAAATTGTCTCTAATTTTGAAGAGGCAACTCCAGAAGAACTGGCTCCTGTTCCCCCTACTCCCTAGTAGTTATACTAAATCCGATTTACAAAGGTTATTTATGTAAATCGACCTGGGGACTTGGGGAGTAATTAATCTTCAGTACCCTCTGTTGTACTTAATCTATATCAACACCGATTTACTATTAGTTAGTAGTTTGAACTGGTTGGACTCTAAAAGCGAGGATTTTGCCGCTAGAAAAATTGTTAGTTTGCTAGATCGAAAAGCAAAATTTCACTGTCTAGATTATTACCAGAAATCACAATCTCAGTTTCATCAGTTATTGCAGCACCATCTCCAGCCTGTAGTAACTGATTGTTGAGGGTAATTTCTCCCTGAGCTACTTGAACCCAGACTCGACGGCTATCCTCAATCTGATGACTAAGGCGATCGCCCTGTTTGAGAGATGCTAGGTAAAGATTAACATCTTGATGGATGGTTACTGAACCATCTCGTCCATTCTGAGAACCCACCAGCTTTAATCTACCCTGTCTTTGTTCTGTGCCAAAGTTCTTTGATTCATAACTTGGTTCCAATCCTTTTGACTCGGGCATAATCCAGATTTGCAGAAAATGAACTGGATTGGTAGCTGAAGCATTGAATTCACTATGCCTTACTCCTGTAC
>JBCCDL010000824.1:0-3023 GCA_039030815.1 Cyanobacteria bacterium P01_A01_bin.83
TCGCTATTAACTCTACAATCTAACTGGCGATTTACTTGGACACAGCCTACTGCTTTTATTGATGATGGAATTAAACCCGTCTATCGTGTCACGACTCGTTTAGGAAGAAGTATTAAAACTACCCTGACTCATCCCTTTTTGACGATTAAAGGCTGGCGCAGCTTGGGAGTTCTACAAACAGGTGATAAGATTGCTGTTCCTCGTCAGGTTAAGGTATTTGGCAGCGAGGTTATTTCTAAAATTGAAGTTGAAGCGATCGCCAAGAGTATTATTGAATTTAATTGTAGGTTATTCGAGGATGAAGGGGAATATCTCTGGCAAAGACGCAAAGACGCAGAGAAGGTTATTCCTCAGTTAATTTTTAGGCTTAAATCTGAATTAGTGGCTTGGTTTTTGAATCGACTGTTTGCTACCGATGGTTGGGCTACAGTATTAGCTAGCGGTCAGTCACAGCTTGGTTATGCTACGGCTAGTGAGAAGTTGGCGAGGCAAATCCAGCATTTATTATTACGATTTGGCATTATTGCTGCTGTAAAACATCGTTTGGTTAAATATCAAAAGCAACAAAGGCAAATTTGGCAGTTAGATATTACTGATGTCAAATCAATTAAGACTTTTATTGATGATATTGGTATTTTTGGTAAAGAGGGGGCGATCTCCAGAGTTCGCACAGCCATATGGAAAAGAAGGTATCAAACAAATCATGATTTAATTCCCATTCAGGTTTGGGAGGAATTAGCACAAGCAAAAGGAAGTAAATCTTGGCAATCTGTGGCAAAGGAAGCAGGAATCAAAGGTCACAGTAATATTTACCCTGACAAAAGAGCTTTATCTAGAGAAAGATTGTTTAAGCTGGCTTATGCTTTGGAAAATATTTCGTTGCAGAATTTGGCGACAAGCGAAGTTTATTGGGATGAAATTGTCAGTATTGAATATGTTGGCAAACAGCAGGTATACGATTTAACTATTCCTCAGACTCACAATTTTGTAGCCAATGACATGTGCGTTCACAATACTGCATTTTCCTTATGTGTGGCTTCCAACATTGCCAGAGATTCTAAGTTACCCATCGCAGTTTTTAGTTTAGAGATGTCGCGGGAACAGCTTACCCAAAGGCTACTATCAGGAGAGGCGCGGATTCCCAGTAACCGTTTACGTTCAGGTAGAATTGCTCAAAATGAGTTTGGACAGCTAATTGACGGGGTAGAAAGACTTTCAGAATTACCCATTTATATCGACGATACCGCGAATCTAACCGTCATGCAAATGCGATCGCAAGTTCGCCGACTGCAAGCACAGCAAAAAGATCCTTTAGGTTTGGTGATGATTGATTATCTGCAACTTATGGAAGGTGGCGATAATGATAACCGTGTCCAGCAGCTATCAAAAATGACCCGAAGTTTAAAGGGTTTAGCAAGGGAATTAAACGTGCCAATTGTTGCTTTATCTCAGCTAAGTCGGGGAGTGGAACAACGAACCAATAAGCGTCCTATGTTATCAGATTTGAGAGAAAGTGGTAGTATTGAGCAAGATGCGGATTTGGTAATGATGATTTATCGCGATGAGTATTATAATCCCGATACTCCAGATCGAGGTATTACGGAAGTGAGTATTGTTAAACACCGTAATGGTCCTGTGGGAACGGTTAAATTGTTGTTTAATGCAGAATTGACTAGGTTTGAAAGTTTAGCAAAACCTGGTGGATATTAGAGTGTGTTTATAAAGTGAACCTTAAATCGTTAAGGATATTGAGTAAAGAGTAACGAGTAACGAGTAACGAGTAATGAGTAGGAAATAGAGAGTATCAAAAACCTATCTCGTCTTCCCGACATGCGCCTTTGTGCGCGTACACGCAAATCGTCGTCGCGGCACGTACGTTGCCAGTGCCTTGCTACGCAAGGTCAGATGCGAAGCATCGCACGACTGGCGATGCTGTCGCATCGCTATCGCTTCCCTTTTTCCCCTTCTTCTTGCACAATTTTGCCTTAATCTTTTATCCCGAAACAGTCTCTTAAATACTGTAGTTTAGACTAAAATTTTGAATAAAAATTGAAAATGATGGATTTTTTGACCCAGTCCTCAATCCCCAATCCCTCGAAAGAATAAAGGCGTAAGTTTGCCGCATATACTCATGTATTTAAAAATTAAGACGACTATAAGTAAAAATCCAAGTTATGGCTGATATCCTAAACTGATTAAAAAGTTTTCTATTTTAGTTATCCTATCTTCTATAGTTAAAGTTTTTGATTCGTGGGAAGCTGAAGCTAATTTTTGAGCAACAGTGATAAAATCTGACCAACTACGACCAAATTTTTGCTTACCATAGAGTTTTTGATATGCAGCCTTGGCATTTTTAAGACTTCCGTAATTGGCAATAAAGTATTCTTTATTCAAAATTAAATTTGGATTTAGCTTAGTTTGCTGCCTATTATTCACTATAGGTGTTATGGGAGTCTGTTCTAATTGAGTTTGCTTAGTAGCTAACTCAGATGCGGCTATCAAAGCTGTATTTTTAAAAGCGGTATCATAAGATTTTGCACTGCTTTTTAATTCATCTCGAATCTGTTTTAATTGATTAAGTACCATTATTTACAATTAATTTATAATAAATTATCTATCTAACAAATACCGACCAATAGAAGCTTGATCTTCAAACATTTGTGGCTTAGAGTTACTGTTAAGCTCAATATCAATAGTTAATATTTCCTCATCAAAAAAAAGATTTTCTGCCTCTTTAATCAAATATACTTTGTCAGCATAGGCAATCTTATTTGCCTTAATACAAATTTTTCGATACTGTTCAATTTTATCAATTACTTCATCTAACTTTGCTAAAGCTTGGTCTCTCGATTCTATCGCTTGCTTTGCTTCTTCTACAGTTTTTAGTAAGTTTTGCTGTTTAATTTGTGATTCTTGCAAGTCTTGAATTGCTCGATCTCTTTGTTGAGCAATAGCCAAATTGTCTTGTTTCAGTTCTTTTTGTTGTCTGCGATATCTGGTTGTCCATCCTTTATAGGCACGAA
>JBCCDL010000825.1:0-3023 GCA_039030815.1 Cyanobacteria bacterium P01_A01_bin.83
AAAAAAGTTAAAGCGCCAGAAGCTCTTGCTAAGGATATTTGGATACGATTGTATTCTGTCTCATCTAAACCTGTTCCTCCCAGCTCTTGAGGCACCTTCAAAGCTAACCAATAGCGATCGCCCATTTGCTTAAGCGCCTGTTTCAAGACAGCAGAATCGGCATCAATTTGATTGGCTAAAGGCACAACTTGCTCTGGCAACCAAGACTCAATTTGTCGAAGAATGTCAATCATCTACTACTTTTCATCTTTAATGCTGTCAACGCTGATATCTTTAACGTTTCTAGCAATTCTTTTTAGTTCGCTTTTTTCATTGATTGCCACCCGAGATGGAGAACCGCTAATAATCCCCTCATAGTTACGGAAAGATTCTTTAATAAAGGGAATTTCAGGTGCATCGGAGCTAATAACATACTCCCTAATCCCCTTATCGTGCCAAGATCCGCGCATTTTAAAAACGTTTAAAGCCCTCGACATTTCCCCTCGAATCTCTACATACTGCAAAAGAATAATCGTATCGGTAATGGTCGAAATGTGAGACTCGGTAATCGAGTTGGCACCCAAGAATTGATCGGTAGTATTGGTAAAGAAACCCGTAATCTCTTCTTGTTTAGCATAACCAGTCACCCCAATTACAAACTGGCGGAAGGCATTATTAGTTACTCCTCTTGCCAAAGCAGAAAGAGAATCGATCGCAATGCGGGAGGGTTTAAAATCAGTAATCTCAGACTTGATCATTTGCAGGTGATCTTCTAAACCCGCTGATTCAGGATAACTGCAAAGCAACTTCAACAATCCCTTGCGCTCCATTTCCTCAAAATCTACTCCCCAAGAAGAAGCATTACGAGATAATTGCGCTCTCGACTCTTCATAGGCAAACAAAACAGCTCTTTCTCCCTGTTTACAGCCTTCTTCTAAAAATTTACTAACCAGCAGAGTTTTGCCTGTACCAGTAGCTCCTGTTGCCAAGATAATCGAATCTTTAAAAAAGCCTCCCCCACAAAGTTGATCCAGGGTTTTGACTCCAGAAGAGCGACGTACATTTGATGAGCGTTGGGTAAGGCGCATTGCTCCCAAGGGGAAAATATTAATACCATCATTGGTAATAGTGAAAGGATATTCTCCCTTCATGTGAGTCGTTCCCCGTAACTTGAGAATTTCAATGGTGCGCCGACGACGCTCCCCTTCGAGTACATTACGAATGATGATTACGTTATCGGAGACAAATTCTTCCACCCCAAAGCGAGCAATTTGTCCATATTCTTGAACCCTCTCTGTAGTTAAGATCGAAGTGACTTCCAACTGCTTTAGCCGCGCTACCAAGCGGAATATTTCTCGCCTGACCACTGAAGCAGCATCGTATTGTTGAAACACTGCGGTTACAGAGTCGATTGAGACTAACTTGGCTTTATATTTACGAATGGCATATTGAATACGCTCAATTAGAGCCGATAAATCAAAATTACCCACGACTTCTTGCCCTTCAGGATCGGGAGAAGCATCCAAAATGAATAGCTTGCCGCGATCGATCAAGTCTTGCAAATCCCAGCCAAAACTATAGGCATTTTCAATAATATCTCTGGGAGACTCTTCAAAGGTGACAAATATGCCAGGGCAATCAAAGAATTTGATTCCTAAATAAAGAAACTGTACTGCCAAAAGCGTTTTTCCTGTACCAGAAGAGCCACTAACTAAAGTCGTTCTCCCAATAGGTAATCCGCCATGAGTGATTTCATCAAATCCCTCGATCATAGTGCGGATTTTACGGACTCCCTTAACACTTATTTCTGATTGCCGTGGCTGATTGTTCGGAGTTAGTTCGTTCATCTAAAATAGAGATAGCGAATCTCAAGCTTACTTTAAAGTAGTCAGGATCAAGTTCAGGGGAACAGTATAATATTATACTTTCAATCGTCAGGGAATTTTTAGATTCTTTGTTCGCGAATTTCCTCATATAGTAAATCCAGACCAATCAAGACCTTTTCGCGATCGCTCAAATCACCTATAATTTTACGTACAGGGGGTGGTAATACCTTAGATAAGGTTGGCGTTGCTAAAATCTTGTCTTCCTCGGCTAGCTGCGGATTTTTCAAGACATCAATTACTTTGAGGGCATATACACCTTGAAAATCTTGTTCTAAAATATTTTTAAGTGTTTTTAATGCTCTAACTGAATTTGGCGTGTTACCTGCCACATATAACTTTAGTACGTAAGTCTTCCTGAATTTATCCATAATGCATAACAATAATCGTAATCGAGCTTGAAACGATAAACTGAAAATTTAGCGAAAAAAAAGCTCAGAACAACTTATTCTCAAACAGCTTAACGGATATCTAGGTATTTATTCTACTGTAAATAGCAATTCTAAAGACAAATCTTCGCCAGGAATCGAGCGGCGATACATTTCACACAGATGAGAAATCACATCAATCAATGGTAGCCGATAGTCCAGCAAAATATCGTCTTTTCTACCCTCAATCTTTAACTGATAAGAAAATTCATCAATTAACTCCATATGTATTTCTAAAATTTGAGAAGTGGAAATATCGGCGAAAAAAGCTTGGTCGACTAATTCATCAATTAGCTGATTGATGGAGGAATCGTCGTCAAAGTATGAAAGTAAAATGTTCCGATAGCTTTGACTTAATTTATCTTCTAGTCTTTGTTGTTCCTCTGAAGACAAATTGCGGTAGAAAGAGCCATGATTACGCTTGTAGTAAATTCCTAGATAACCTAATCTTTCTTTAAGTTTTTCCGTTAAGCGCCTCTGTTGGGCAATCAAAGAAGTTGAGACTTCATTGAAATGTCTGTTAGTTTTAGAACCAGGAGCAAAGCTGATAAATCTGGTTATTGCAAGATTAATATACGAATTAATTTCTGCTATCTGAGACGGATACAGATAAAGTTCAGCCTGATGATAAATTATCTGGCGCGACGTATCGTTAAACGTATTTTTTGATGCTGGCGACTGCTCTACCAAAGTTTTATCTAGCTGCTCAACCTCCACAACTACGGTTGGCAAC
>JBCCDL010000826.1:0-3021 GCA_039030815.1 Cyanobacteria bacterium P01_A01_bin.83
AAGACGATGGCACGTTAGTGCCGTTGAGCGCCGTACATGCGGCAAACTCTCGCCTTTGTAGCGACGCTTGCCTGCGCAGAGCTGACGCTCAGATCGTCGTGCTTCGCGACGACTGGCAAGCCGAAGGCTTGCGCCAGGCTGCACCGCACTAGCTCACCGCGTCGTTTTACGGCGCTAGAGCTTAGGGCTTGCCCGCATGTACGCGCACCGTTGGGGATTAGGGACTGGGAAGAAATCTATACGAGCTTAAAATTTGTATTATTCTTATTTGAAATGACTATAACCCTCTTCTGTCACTTTCCGAAAAATAAATCTAGAGGATACTCTCCCCGCACATAAATATAGCCTTGGCTCGCACCGATTGCATAAGCTGCGATCGCCATACCTTCAATGATGCGACAACGTTTCATGGTTGCGGTTAACATCCGAAACCGCTTATTGCCACTGAGATGTAATGCTGGTTCTTTTTTGGTAATGGACATATTTTGGTTAGTTGTTGGTTGTTAGTTGTTAACACTCCTGAATACATGGGTTGAACCCTTTATGGGTTCGTTAGTTGCTCATGGGGGGAACCCCGCAGGGCGTAAGCGCCACAGGAGCTAACGCTCCAAGAGGCGAATGCCTCGCCTGCCAGCTTCGCTGGCTGTTCGCGCCACTGCGTGACGCTTGCCTGCTTAGTCTTCGACTTGCGGACGCTTACGCAGGCTGCACCGCACTAACTCACCGAAGGGTTCCTTTGTGACTTCTAACTCCTGACTCCAAATGTGGTTAGTTATCAATCGCAGGTATTTGACCCCTACGCCAGACAGGAAAACCATGCTGATATTAAAAATGAACCCTTCAATATTCATGAAGCTCAATTTCTAGCCGACAACGAAATATTACTTGTATGTTGTCGTTCTTATTACACAGGCACTATTTGGAAGATGCCCTCAAGCATGGTGGGTGTTAGTCCCAGGAATCGATTTTGAATTAGGCGATTGCGGTTGCGAAGCAAGTCCTACGGACTCAGCTAGCCGTAGGCATCGCTTAACTTCAACTGCACGGTAAGGAATCGAACAAGCATCAAATATGGTTAGAGATTTACTAGATATGAGGTCACAAAGGGCTTGCCCGCATGTAGTCATAAAGCGCGAAGTTGACAAAGGTCACAGCACCGCGACGCGGCGCGACTTGAGCGCGAGTTGCGCCTGCGTGCGCTCCAACTCCCGCATGTATTCAGGATGATCAACAACTAACAACTAACCACCGATCGCTAACCATACCCAATCGAGATAAAAAGAACGAAAAATATGCACGAAGTTAGTATTATGCAGAATACTTTAAACAAGAACAATGAGATCAACTACACTACTAACAACTAACAATTAATCAACATATGTTCGATCAAATCTTTACATTCCACTCCAAAATTGAAAGTTGTTCAATTCTCCGTCCCCGCAAGGGAGTAATTATTGGATTGGGACAGGTAGGATTAGCTTGCGCTTACTCACTACTGATTCAAAACTGCTTCGACGAACTAATTTTACAAGATCTCGATCTGGGAAAAGTCGAAGGAGAAGTAATGGATCTGGTTCAGGGAATGTCTTTAATCGATCCTACTGATGTAGTAGCAGGAACAGTAGCAGATGCGGGAAAAGATGCCGATATTGTAATTATTACCGCAGGAGCAGCGCAAAAACCAGGGGAAACGCGGCTTAATCTACTCGAACGCAACGTGGCTATCTATCAAAACATATTAAAGGATGTAGTCAAACACTGTCCTAACGCCATTTTGCTGATAGTCACTAATCCTGTTGATATCATGACCTATGTGGCACTAAAAATTTCTGGGTTTCCTAGTTCGCGGGTTATCGGTTCGGGAACGGTACTTGATACTTCTAGATTTCGCTTGTTGTTGGCAAACCAATTAAATATCGATTCCCGTAGCGTTCATGCTTATATCATCGGCGAACATGGCGATAGCGAAGTTCCCGTCTGGAGTACGGCAAATGTGGCTGGTCGTAAATTATTAACTAAGGATTGGTCAGAGCTTGAATCAGGCGATCGCGAGGAACTGACTGCTATCTTTGATTGTGTCAAAAACGCTGCCTATGAAATTATTCAGCGTAAAGGGTATACTTCCTATGCCATTGGCTTAGTGGTAACTGATATTGTCAAAGCGATTTTACGCTCTCAAGAACGAGTGCTTACCGTTAGCGGTCTGGTAGAAGGATTGTATGATATTAATAATGTTTGTCTGGGTTTACCGAGAGTAATCAACGAACGAGGTATTCTCAAAACCGTCAATTTAAAACTGAGTCATACAGAATCTAAACAGCTTCAGCATTCTGCAACAGTGCTTCAGGAAGTATTTTCTCGCCTCAATTTTTAAGTTGCCTATTAGCTCGTAGAATCATTTCTAAAATCATAAAATGAAAGAAAAATATTGCTTGTAGTAATTATCTGCTGTTCGTCTCTTAAAATTTTTAGAATTCTTTCGTGATGAGATATCGCAATCGCTGAAAAAAATTTTCTCTACGCTTCAATTTGATTGCTGCTATTTACAATCATGAACTTTATTTGAGTCCAAATTAGCTTGCGATCCCTTCGGGCTACGCGGAGCGTAATCGCTACTTTTACAAGAGGTCTGGTATAACCAATCTTTGACCCCGTTGTTACCGAGCAAAACAGTACAAAGATAGTACACCAGGCTAAAATGACACTTGAGTATAGGGAAACTAGCATAACCTTGGTTCTTCATGATTTCGCCAAGGTTATTTTTTTTGATTACTTTCAAGCTATATCTACGTTTTCCGTAAACGTGTCACGTTCTGTGTCACACTTTTAGAATTACCTCATTAGCCATCCTTTTTTTCCACAGTCCGTCTTCGACAATATAAGGCTCTAGATTCTTTTTAATCCTTTTCCCTCTAGGCTTCTGTTGCCCATGTCGCCATAACCTAACCTTCCATTCAGGTTGATTTGTTGCCGCTGCTATTTGCTCATCTGTTAATGGCTTTTCTTGACTAACAGGGATTG
>JBCCDL010000827.1:0-3020 GCA_039030815.1 Cyanobacteria bacterium P01_A01_bin.83
CCCAATTTTCGCGAACAATGGCTTCTAGAACCGCAGGAAACTCTCGTAGACTACGGAATCAAACTAAATTCCGCAGAAACAAGTCCATTATGGCAATCCAATTTTGCCGAAAAACTTGGTCGAGAACATTTGATAACTAAAAGATGGCAACATTGGCAGAAATTAGCACGAGAAACAAAACCAGATTCGGTTTTGAAGAATCTTATTGCTTCTCCAAAAAATCTTCACTTCAAAGCTTGGCGGGAAAGACAGATTGCTCGCGCCAACAGTCAATTTCAAAAATCAGTTCGAGAGAACGTAACTCACCATCTGCCTCTTACCTTTGAACTTAGTAAAGGATGCTCTATCGGATGTTCTTTCTGTGCTATTTCGGCACCTCGCTTAGACGATATTTTCTTCTACAGTCAAGAAAACGCAAAATTATGGTCTGATGTAATTAAGTTGCTCAAAGAAATACTTGGGGCTGCTGCTGGTGGAGGTTTTTGCTACTGGGCGACCGATCCTTTAGACAATCCAGACTACGAACAATTCTGTAGTGATTTTCATAGAATTTTGGGAATCTTTCCTCAAACGACTACAGCCCAACCTCTCAAAAATCCAGATCGCACGCGAGCATTACTAAAACTCTCAAGACAAAAAGGATGCCATCATAATCGTTTTTCTATCCTGTCATTGAAAATGCTTGATCGAGTTTGTGAAGAATTTAGTGCTGAAGAGTTGGCATTCGTTCAATTGGCACTACAGAATAAGGAAGCTAATGGTATAAAGGCAAGAGCAGGAAGAGCTAGAGAAAAAAGTTTAGACCAAGGAACTCCAGATAGTGAATTACCAGAACAAGGAACAATTGCTTGTGTTACTGGATTTTTGTTTAACATGGTCGATCGCAGTGTCAAACTGATTAGCCCCTGTAATGCTAGCGATCGCTGGCCTGATGGTTATATAATTTATGACCAAGGAACTTTTACCAACGCCGAAGATCTCAAGATTCTCCTCGAAAGAATGATTGAGGACAATATGCCTCTGACAGTTAGACCAAATCAATTAATGAGTTTTCGTCCCGACCTTAATTATGAAAGTTTATCCGATGGTTTTCGACTTTCTAATCGGATTAAAACTTATAGCTTTCGACACGAACCGTATATCAAAGAGTTAGGTGATCTGATTGCTCAGGGCAACAAAACTGCGAGAGAAATTGCTGCTATTTTGGAATCTGATGGTACACCTCTGGCTTTGACTTTTTATCATTTGAACTTAATATTTGAAAAGGGAATTGTCGATGAAGAACCTAAGTTGACTAAAGTTTTGGTTAAAAGCTAACTAGGGCTTGCTGATAAATAAGTATAAGTTTCACAACAAAAAACTAAAATTAGGTTTAAATTTAGCGTGGACAACAATAGTATTGAATCATCTTTATCTAACTCAAATACTTTGCGCGATCGCCATGAAAAAAGGGTGCAAAATATTCGAGTTATGATTGTTGACGATCAAAAATCTATCTGTCAGCAATTGCAACAATGGCTCGAACCCGAACCCGATCTAGAAATAGTTGCTACTGCTACTGATGGTGCAACCGCAATCAACCTCATCGAATCTATCCAGCCAGATATAGTTTTGATGGATTTGAATATGCCTGGAATGGATGGGTTTGAATCTATCGAAATTATTGTCAAACGATTCCCTGAAACTAAGATTTTGGTTTTGAGTGTTTCAGAAAGTAAGGATGATGTTCAACGAGCCTTAAAAGCAGGCGCGACAGGATACTTACTTAAAAACAACTCAGCAGAGGGTATGGTTAATGCAATCCGTTCTGCTGGAAAAAGCTACTTTCAACTTAGCCCAGGATTGTTTACTGAAATTTTCTTACCGAAATTAAATTCTCAAACCGATGAAGATGCCCAATCCAACTCAGTAAAAACACCGAAGTCTGACAAGCCAAAAGATTCTGCTTCTAGTTCTGCTAAAGATGACAATCAAAACAAAGTGTTTCGCCAAGAATCTTTAGAACGTTTGTCTTCTCCTGAGAGACTTGATCGACTAATGCGTGTAGTCAATCCCAAAGCTTGGATTCCTTTGACCACCCTCGGGTTTTTGAGCTTGACGGCTTTGGTCTGGAGCATCTTAGGGCGTATTCCAGTTACGGTTCAAGGAGCAGGGGTATTAATTTACCCTAGTACGGTGGTACCATTACAAGCTAAAAGTTCTGGGCAATTAGTCGAGCTAAATGTAAAACAAGGAGAATTAGTTGAAAAAGGAGAAGTTATTGCAACTATAGATCGTCAAGATCTTCGAGAACAGCTAGTAATAGCAGAGAACAAATTAGCTCAAATTCAAGGTCAAAACTCAGAAGCTGATTCTGTTCAAGTTCAGCGAAAAGAACAAGATCTAAGATCCATCACAGAACAGCGTCAAAGCTTGGAAGAAAGATTACAAATAGTCCAAGATCTAACTCCTACCCTCAAAGATAAAGGACTCTCGGCAATACAACGCCAACGTCAAAACTTATTAAAACGGCAAGAGGCTTTAGAAGGCTTGAGACCTACTTTTGAACTGAGATTTAAAACTCGCCAAGACTTATTTCAAATAGGGGCAATTTCTCAAGACGTTTTACTCGAAGCCAAACAAGAATATCTCGACAATATTGGTAGAATCGATGAGATCAAGGCTAATCTAAAAGAGCTTGACGTTCAAGAGTCCGAAGCTTATCAACAATATCTTTCCAATCTTAATGAAGCCAAAAATATTAAAGCTCAAATTCAAGAGTTAGACAGTAAACTGGCAACTTTGAATCAACAAGACTATGAAAGCTCGACTACTCGTACCAGAGAAATTCAAGAGGCTAAGCGAGAAATTGCCCAGATCGAGCAAAAAATAAATATTGAAAGTCAGATAGTCAGCCAACATTCAGGAAAAATTCTCGAACTGACCGTAAATCAAGGACAAGTTATTGAAGCAGGAACTCGTCTTGCTAGTATTAATACCGACAATCAAGTTAATGACTTAGTTGGGATGACTTACTTTCC
>JBCCDL010000828.1:0-3013 GCA_039030815.1 Cyanobacteria bacterium P01_A01_bin.83
AGCACGGTTCTTAGGGGAGGGGAGAGTCACGAGGCTCAAACCTTACCCGACTACGTAAATCTGCCCCTTCGAGGGAAAAGAGGCTCGCTCTCTATGCCACAGCATGAGAGTCGAGTAGTTCACCTGGTACACCAAATTAAATTCCCAAAGAATCTCTGTAAAACAGATGCAGTAAAGTTTTGCCTTGTTTTGTCCACTAAATTGGACGGCTTAGGGTTGTTAATTGTTCGCTTGCTACGCAAACGCCTATTTTCAAGATAAAAGCGATCGCTGAATAACAATAACTAGTTAGTAAAAGTTTTGGTTATCTGTTTGTAGGTTAATTTCTTTCGACCTGATCTCTCATCCCTTATCCTTTTAAGGTATGATATTCGGTTGCCTAAAAGAAAAATATAATACTACCTAAACATAACTATTATGAAACGGAGACATTTAATCGACCGTTTAGCGATCGCCGCTACTACCAGCACTATCCTGGTTGCGTGCGATCAAACTAATAATCAAACTGCTAATAGTCCCAATGTTCAGGGGAGGGAGCTGCCCAATATTAAATGGAAAATGGTTACCAGTTGGCCTAAATCCCTAGATACAATTTATGGTGGGGCGCAAACAGTATGCGATCGCGTGGCGGCAATGACTGGGGGACGTTTTCAGATTCAACCCTTTGCCGCAGGAGAAATTGTCCCAGGATTAGAAGTTTTGGATGCGGTGCAAAACGGCACAGTCGAATGTGGACATACTGCTAGCTATTATTATGTTGGTAAAAATCCTGCCCTAGCTTTTGGTACCTGTGTTCCCTTTGGTTTAACTGGTCAACAGCAAAACGCTTGGCTATATCATGGCGGTGGCTTAGAGGCGATGCACGAGCTTTATAGCGATTTTAATGTGATTAACTTCCCTGCTGGCAATACAGGGGCGCAAATGGGGGGCTGGTTTAAAAGAGAAATTGAGTCCTTATCAGACTTAAAAGGTTTAAAAATGCGTATTCCAGGGGTGGGTGGGAAGATTATGGATAGCTTGGGGGTCAGCGTGCAGGTATTACCAGGAGGAGAAATCTATCTGGCATTAGAAAGAGGTGCGATCGATGCTGCCGAATGGGTTGGTCCCTATGATGATCTAAAATTAGGTTTAAATAAGGCGGCATCTTACTATTATTATCCTGGTTGGTGGGAACCTGGCCCTACTTTAGAAGTGCAGGTTAATCGCTCGCAGTGGGATAAACTGCCCGTAGAATACCAGGAGATCTTTAAAACTGCCGCGATGGAAGCAAACCTAAATATGATGTCTAAATACGATGCCTTAAACCGAGAAGCATTAAAAACTATTATTGATGGTGGTACTAAATTAACAGCTTATCCCCCAGATGTTCTGCAAGCGGCACAAGAAGCAGCAACAGAATATTATGCTGAACAGTCTAATAAGAATCCTGCTTTTAAAAAAGTTTATGACCAGTGGAATCAATTCCGCAGCACAGTTTCGGAATGGAATAAGATCAACGAGTTGAGTTATGCCAACTTTGTTAATAATTAATTATATGAGCAATAACAGCTATAATCAGTCATTTGCTGCTAATTCCACCTTACCAATCTGGCAACAGCCTAAAATTGTTCGCTGGAGTCAGATTATGGCAAATAGTTATCATCAGCTCTTAAATAAAAAGTTAATTGATGGAATCGATACCCCAGAAGAATTATCAGCAGCTCTATTTCATGCCCCTTTTGTGCTAGTTTCTCACGATACTCAAAGCGATCCTATATTCAATTATGCTAATCAAACAGCCCTGCAACTGTGGTCTTTAACTTGGTCAGAGTTCACCCAAACCCCTTCTGCGGCGACGACTGAGCCTGTTCAAAGAAGCGATCGCCAGGTCATGCTTAGACAAGCTCAAGAACAAGGATACATTGATAATTATCAGGGTGTAAGGATTGCCAACAATGGCAAAAAATTTTTGATTGAACAGGTAACACTGTGGAATTTAACCGATGAATCGGGACAGCAATGCGGACAAGCGGCAACCTTCCCTAGCTGGACATGGCTTTAATGTCTTTATCGGCAAAAGAAAGAAACGAGTGTCTGTGAAAAGCGATCGCCGATTGTCTAATTAAAAAAAATTTAAGAGAAAAGTAATCAGAGATTATTAAGTTTTGTAGGCATTCTTGCCCAACATTTTGTTAACTATTAAGGATCTGGGCTTAGCAGATGTGTGAGAATTACAAATAATTATAAATTCGATTAACAAGCTTACTCAAACTGCGATCGCCCATGAATACTGAGAATCTACCTATAGCTTATATTTCTGCTTTACTGGCAATATTGGTCTTCGCAGCTATTTATATTCTGCGAGAAGTAATTAAAACCCGTAAGCAAGAAAGCACTTTTTCTAAGCTGCAAAACAAACTAAAGAAGGAAAAAGGTACTGCTGAAGAATATTATCAGTTGGGTAGTCTCTATCTTGATAAGAAACTATTCGTGCAGTCCGTTACCCTACTGCAAAAAGCTCTAAAAGTTGATAAAAACTTACCAGAAGAAAATCAGGCTTTGATTTATAATGCCATGGGTTATGCTTACTTCGCCCAAGAACAATATGATATCTCTATCAGACAGTACAAAGAAGCCTTGAAGCGTTACCCTGAATATGTAATTGCCTACAACAATTTAGGTAATGTCTATGAGAAAAAACAGATGATTGTTAAAGCAGTCGAAACTTATAAAGAAGCTTTAAAATACGATCCTGAAAACAAGACGGCAAAACAACGGGTTGAGTCATTAGAAAAACGCTTAGTTCCTTCTAATTCTAAATAAATTTAGGTTAGATACTTTTGGCAACTCAGATCTTCGGCATAGATCTTAGGGATAACTATTAATAGCTTCTCCAAAGATCTTGCCTCTCACAAAAACAGAGGAGAAAGACATGGCTGATTTTATTCGTATTATTCTTTCAATAATAATCCCACCTTTAGGAGTCTTTCTTCAGGTAGGTTTTGGCAAGGACTTTTGGATTAATATTTTATTA
>JBCCDL010000829.1:0-3013 GCA_039030815.1 Cyanobacteria bacterium P01_A01_bin.83
AAACAACAAAACAGCACCAAATTGTTCATCGATACTGCTACCGATAATTAATTCATAACCATGAAGTTGCACCATCGGTTGTACGGTAACGCCAAGAAAATTTGTATCTTGTAGGGGCGTTTCGCGAAACGCCCTTACGGAGTTTTTGATGGAATTATAAGCATCCTTAACGGCATCGGCATTGTTGAGATTAAGATGTACGCCACCAACGTCGGTTTTGTGGGTGATGGTTTCGGAGTGGAGTTTAAGAACCACAGGATAACCAATTTCCGAAGCCAATTTTACTGCTTCATCTTCACTGGTAGCTATTTTGGTGGTGACGGTGGGAATGTCATAGGTGGTAAGTAACTGCTTAGATTCATATTCTGTTAACAGACTACGCCCTGAGTCTCTAACCCGCGCTAAAATTGCTGCTGCTTCACTACGACTATCATGACTCTTACGATCTTCGGCTAATACAGGAGTTTCATATAAACCCTTGAGATTATAACTATAGTTCCACATCAAATTAAATAGATGGGCTGCCGTATCAGGATAGGGCATAGTATAAATTCCCCCACGGTTGAGGATAGCTTCTCCTTCAGCAACATTCTCCCCACCCATCCAGCTTGCTAACAAGGGTTTACCCTTAAGTTCTTTAACCGTATTTTGTAGTTGATAGGCTATTTGCGTAGCATCAGTCATGGCTTGAGGAGTCAAGATAACTAATAGCCCGTCACTATTGGGGTCGGCTGCTGCTATCTTTAAGGCTTGAGTATAACGTTGAGCTGTGGCATCCCCCAAAATATCGATGGGATTACTACGACTCCAATGGGTTGGTAATACTTGGTCTAATTGAGTAATAGTTTCAGGGGATAATTCGGCTAATGATCCCTGTTCCTTAACCAAAGCATCTGTGGCTAATACTCCTGGTCCTCCTGCATTAGTCAAGATAGTTAATCTTTTACCTTTGGGGCGGGGTTGTTTGGCTAACAACTCGGTCATATTAAATAAATCTTCGATGGTATCAACTCTTAATACCCCACAGCGACGAAATGCGGCATCGAGAACTTCATCGCTACCTGCTAAAGTCCCTGTATGGGAAGCTGCTGCCTTAGCTGCTGCACTAGTACGACCACCTTTGATCACAATAATTGGTTTGCTCAATGCCACTTCCCTAGCTGCGGAGAGAAAAGAACGAGCATCCCCAATTGATTCCATATAAATAGCAATACTTTTAGTCGCGGGATCATCCCCCAAATAATAAATCAAATCTCCCCAGCTAACGTCCAGCATCGACCCGATAGAGATGAAGGCACTAAAACCGACATTCTCCTGAAAACTCCAGTCTAAAATTGAGGTACACAATGCCCCACTCTGACTGATAAAACCCACGTTTCCAGGATGTGCCATCGCGCCAGCAAAGGTAGCATTCAAACCATGATGGGGATTCATTAGTCCTAAACAGTTAGGACCGACAATTCTGATCTGATGACGGCGGGCTTCAAACAGGATTTGCTGTTCCAATTCGATCCCGACAGTTCCTATTTCTTTAAATCCTGCCGAGAGAATAATTACTCCCTGTACTCCCATCTCGCCACATTGTCGAATTATCGTGGGGACAGTGTGTGCTGGGGTAGCAATAACTGCTAGGTCGATTTGTTCGGGGACGACAGTTATATCTGCGTAGGCTTTGATCCCCAGAACACTATCTCGTTTGCGATTAACGGGGTATACCGTACCGCCAAAAGGATTACTAATCAGATTCCAGAGTAAAGTTCTACCGACACTACCAGGGCGATCAGTTGCACCAATTACGGCTACAGTCTTAGGAGTAAAAATGAAGTCCAGGGGGCTTCGTCGGTAGTTGGCAATATTGCGATCGCGATTAACGCTCAGGTTAAGTGAGGTAGTCATAATTCTTTTGATCTTTGGTCATTGGTCTTTGATGTCTTGGTATGCAATAACCAATGATTAACAATGATTAACAGTTGTTTTTTCTATTCGATTGTAGTCAATCAATTTTCTAAATAGTGTCTTCAATTTGTCTTTTTACTTTTTATTAACATTCCCCCTCAATGTAAGCATTTTGTGCTATAAAATACAAAATATTTTTAGACACCGCAATTGACAAAGTAAAACCATAAAAAAATTGTTTATGATTAAAAAATAAGTGGTTCTATTTTTGAATAATATCCGTAACAAACGCTCTAATACCTTAATCTGTATCAATTGTGGAATTTATACCATGATTGTAAAATATCAATGTTTACTATAGAAAATATGCAATTTAACTATTAAATGAATATGTTTGGTATAGCTATTAATCAATAAAATTAATCTACTCAAAAAAAAATTTTAAAGCTGGCTATTTGACAAATATTTGTTATATTCGTAGGTGAATTGAGTTTAGAAAAAACGGCTTCAGCAATAGGATATTTATTAAGTTAGACCAGCCAATAATTATGGGAGGTGTATCTGTATGTTGCAACAATGGAAAGGCTTCGTTTCAGGTAAATGGACGGAAGAAATTAACCTTCGCGACTTTATTCAACAAAATTACACGCCTTATGAGGGAGATGGTTCGTTTTTGGCTAGTATCACCGAAGTTACTCACCAGCTTTGGGATCAGGTCAAAGACTTGATGGCAGTAGAGCGAGAAAAAGGTATTTTGGATACGGATACTAAAGTACCTACTTCCATTACTGCCCACGCCCCAGGCTATATTGATCAAAGCTTAGAAAAAATTGTCGGTTTACAAACTGATAAACCTCTTAAACGGGCAATTATGCCTTTTGGTGGCATTCGAGTGGTTAAAAGTTCTCTCGAAGCATATGGCTATCAGTTAGACGAACAAACCAAAGAAATTTTTACTAAATACCGCAAGACGCACAACGATGGTGTCTTTGATGCCTATACTCGCGAAATGAAGCTGGCGCGGCATTCAGGGATTATTACAGGTTTACCCGATGCTTATGGTCGAGGTAGAATTATTGGCGATTATCGTCGGGTGGCTTTATATGGTTGCGATCGC
>JBCCDL010000830.1:0-3008 GCA_039030815.1 Cyanobacteria bacterium P01_A01_bin.83
AAATTCGGCAAAGCTGTGAAATAGATTATTGCCCCGAATAGCTCCTCCTTCAAGATAATCGGCAATCGCATCTTCAACTACAACATTGGGGGTAACAATCGAAGCCTCATCACCTAAGCTTTGATCTGGTTCAATCTGCGCGACTGTAGGTAAAGTAATCCCGTGACCTAAGCACACAGATATCAACACTAGCGGCAGAAATTTATCAGTTATCACTATTGGCGATTACACGACCTGTAGCCTTTGGATCGCCATTATTTATCAGGCGAACTACAAAGAATTTGCTCTACTTATACTGCCCAATTATTCCAGCAATATTACTAGTTAATCTTAATGTTCACTAATGTCTTGAACGGCGTTGTTCAATGAAGCAAACAAAAGAACTGAATTCATGTTTTAACCACTCATTTAAGGTGTATTTATTGCTGCAATTGTTGTAAATTGATTGTTTTTATATTTCTTAAACTCTTCCATACTACACAACAGCGTATTATGTTTCAAACAAGCTTTGTTGCAAGTTGCGAAAGTGCTTTATATTTAACTGAGTATTTATTTATGGATCGTATTAAGAAGCGTTTAATAGTTTGCTGTGATGGGACTTGGCAAAAGTTAGATAGCAAATATCCAACTAATGTGGTAAAAATAGCCCAAGCAATCAAATCACGTGGGTCGGAAGATATTCCACAAATTGTATTTTATGATGAAGGAGTTGGCACTGGAGACGTTTTAGATGGGCTTTTTGGCGGTGCATTTGGCTGGGGAATAGACCAAAATATTCAAGATGCTTATCGTTTTTTGAGCCTGAATTACGAAGACGGAGATGAGATATATCTTTATGGGTTTAGTCGTGGTGCTTATACTGTTCGCAGTTTAGCTGGATTGATCAAGTGTTGTGGCTTGTTGAAACGCAACCAAATACGTTTGGCAGGAACAGCCTATGCATTATATAGAGATGAGGACATTAAGCCCAAAAGTAGTGAAGCCAGAGATTTTCGGCAGCAATATAGCCACGTTAATGATAAAAATGACAATGTCAGAATCAAATTATTAGGATGCTGGGATACCGTTGGGGCTTTGGGTATACCCGATCAGGTACCCTGGTTGAATGTAGATAAGTTCATCAACAAGAAATATCAGTTTCACGATACTTTTTTAAGTTCTATCATTGATAACGCTCGACATGCTGTGTCGATTGATGAAATGAGAAAAGTCTTTGATGTAACAATTATGCAAAAAAGTCCCACCAATAAGTTTCAAAGCTTAAAACAGGTATGGTTTGCAGGAAACCATGGTTGTGTTGGTGGTGGAGAAGAACAAAATCGTGGTCTATCAGACATTTCCTTGTCATGGATGATTGCTGAGAGTCAGGCATTTGGAATAGAATTCGACCTGAGTAAAATTATTCCAAAATTAAACCCCAATCATAAAATACCTTTTGATAATGAGGTTAAGGGAATTTTTAAAAAAACAGGAGTTCATTTAAGAAGAGTTGATGAAAATGAGATTTGTTTACACCCAAGCGTCAAAAATCGCTGGCTAGATTTAGGAGAATATTACCGACCAAGAAACCTGATAATGCATCAAAAATATCTCAGCAGTGCAAATTTACCTAAGTGATAGTTTGAAAAAAATTGACTACAGAATATCAATTATCGAATCAAAATCAATCAGGTAAATTTAATTATTTGTTTGAAGCGATCGCAAATTACAGAGATTGTTTATAGTTAAATTTTGACTGATTTGTTTTAGTCTAGTTAAAATCTATCAACATCCATGTATTGTGTTTAACTATTCAATTACTTATTTTAAAAACATGCCTCATGACATTACCTTGATTGCTCAAGATAATAAATATAATTCTAGCTATTTACCTTTAATAGAAAAAATAAAGCAGCGCTTTCCTGAGTTTGAGAATCAATATTATGATATTCAGCACTGGAAAGAAATTTTTAATAGCTATACGGAGCAAGAAATCCTTTATAAAGGTTTAGGCATTGCATTAGAAGCGGAATTTTGTGATGGAATACCAAGAGAAAGAGAAATAAAAGAACTTTCTTCAGGATTTACTATAGAGATACGCCATGAAGATTGGATTGAAATTAGCTTTTGGGATAAGGGAATAATTAACTTAGCGGTTCCAAATTATCCTCATCGAGAAATAAACGTAGCTATGGCAGATATTCTATCTGTGATTCAACTTCTTGAGCAAGAGGGGTTTGCACTAGATCATCCTACAGAAGATAAAATCATACCAAAAGATGAAGTCGAAGCTTTTGTTTATCAAAGTTATTTGAATAGGCAAATACAAGTCGACCAAGTTCGTAACATAGTCCATAATCAACAATGATTTTTGATCATTTTCAATAGTCAAAAAGGTTCAGGAGATAATTTGCTGTTAAATCATCTTAATTTGTAAAGGTTGAATTTGATTTTTATTTATACAAGCGATCGCAATATAGACCCATAACCATAATATTTTGTAATTTGATAAGTTCTACAGCCTGTCTTTGGACAAGGGTAATGTTTTTCGGTACTATGTCTCTTCACAATATAAATGTACTCTAATTAGTTCATAAGCACTAATCGATATTAATCCTTATAAAACAATGATTCCAGCATTTAATCAAAAATCTATTGCCATCGCAACTGCGGTTTTCTTAAGCTGTAGCACTACACCAGCTCAATCTCAAGAGGAAATTACGATTAATTTTGAGGCTGTTGTTGGGGACTCTGAATTTGCCTGTGGAGAAAGCTATGAAGAGATCGGGACAGGTTCATCTACCATTACTCCCACCGATTTTAGATTCTATGTATCTGATGTGGCATTAATCGACGAAGATGGGAATGCTGTTCCTTTAGAATTAGAACAAGATGGCAAATGGCAGCATCAAAATGTGGCACTGCTAGACTTTGAAGATGGCACCGATAGCTGTGATAATGGCACTCCAGAAATCAGAACCCAGGTTGTCGGCACTATCCCTGAAGGTGATTACGAAAGTCTTCAATTT
>JBCCDL010000831.1:0-2979 GCA_039030815.1 Cyanobacteria bacterium P01_A01_bin.83
AGCACCTAACTGGGTTTGCTTAAGCTGCTGGCGACGTTGTAGAAAGCCTAGTTGCAGATAGAAAAACTCATCAAATACTAGCCTGCGTCGCGCGTGGGTTAACTCTTCCCTATTTTCAGGATAATGAATACAGGCGATCGCTTTTTTTAACTTAACCAAGCCGTATTGATTCCGTAGTTCACTGGGTAAGGGGTCGGGCAATTGAGCGGCAGCAGGTAATGCCGCAATTACAGATTTTCTAACCGTATCGGCAGGAACTCCTTCTGTTAACGGATATACAGGTAAAAGCCGCCCTATTTTAATCGATTCGATACTAGCTCCTGCACCATCTAAAACCTCGATTTCTGGCTTATCTAAAGAAATACCATATCTTTTATCGTATTTAACTAATCCAGAAGCAGCGACTATTGAACCTACAGGATACTTATTTCTTAGTCTAGCTTGTGAACCTGGATTATTAAATCTTGTTCCTGTCAAAAAACGATTGATTTTCAATCTACCTGTAGCATCACTTAAAATTAATTCAAAGATAGTTAAGTATTTTTTATTAGGGCTACTGAAGCATCTACACTTTACAACAGTGCCAATTACGGTAACTGTTTCCCCTGGTTCAAGATGAGTAATCTGTACCTGACGAGCATAGTCGAGGTGATCGCGGGGGTAATAAAACAACAAATCACGGACTGTATATAGCCCTAAGCGTTCGAGATAGCTACTTCTGCGCCCAATATCAATCACCTGACCTAAAGGCTGATCTAAGGTGATCTTTTGCTTAAAGTAAGTCTTGTTAGAACTACTCAAAGCAGCGGTGCGGGGTGTTTTCGGCTGTGGGGTTGTAACTGGTGTTTCGGCGATCGCTTTTTGTTTATGCAGAAAATTACGGGTACCGATTACTAGTTGTTTTCTTTGTCCAGCACTCAAAGATGCATAACTAGCAAATTTCTGAGCAATATCATGCCACTGGATCTTATCTCCCGCAGAAATGTTACGTGGCGGCTTACCTAAACTTAGACAAAGAAATTCACTAAAGCGAAATTGATTGCCCACTAGATCAGAGTATCCTCTCTCTGCTTCTACAGACAATGCTTTCTGTAACCTAATCCAATCTACTGTATGTTCCCCCATACCTCATTTTTAGCTATTGATAATTGGTATTTTAAAGACTATTGAGAGGCTTGCACAGGCAAAAGACTTATTAATTAGTTTTGCGATAAGCCGAAAGCTATCATAAGCGATCACAATTTTTATAAAACTGATATACTCCCAACGTGTATTAGCCTTTTATTTTTTTTATTGCAACGAGTTCATATATATTTTATTTTTAGGTAAATATACTACAAACATGCTTTCCAAAATATTTTGGGTCGGCAATAATAAGGACATAGGAAAATAAACAAATATTTTTACTTTAATAAACAAAATGAATTTTAAATTATTAGCTGTAACTACTCTATTTTTTACCGTTGGTTCTACAACTACTGTCTTAAGTTATAGTGAAGACGACTTAAACATCCTTAAAAGAACAGGTAATTGTATTAATTGCAATTTAAGCACTTCTACTCTTAATAGAAAAGATTTAAGAAATCGCAATTTTCAGGGAGCGAATTTTTCCAGTAGCTTGTTAATAAACACTGATTTGAGAAATTCTAATCTAAGTAATACTAATCTTCAATATGTAAATTTTTCAAAAGCAGATTTGAGAAATGCCAACTTTAAAAATGCTAATCTCAACGGAGCTTATTTATGTGAAGCAGACTTAAGAGGAGTAAATTGGGAAGGAATTATCTATAATAAACAAACTAAATGCCTTCCTAATGAAGCAATTGATTATGTTCATACTGTAAGTCATACAAACAACAATTCAAGCTACAGCAATTGTCCTAATGTATCTTCTACCTCTAATTCTTATAATCCACGTTCAATCAAAGAGGATGTAGAAGACGCAAAAGAGGTAAGTGAAACAGTGAAAGATATTTTGAAGCTTTTTTAGTTTTAAGTCTATCTAAAATTTTTGAACTTGCAATAATAATTTTGATGGGATATTAGTGCAGCTACTTAAGAGTGTATCACTATTAATTAAATTAATATAAAGTAATCTTAAAAAACATTGCTTGCGCTAATTGCTAAAGCTTTTTCTCTGGCAAGTTTTTAACTTTTCGTTGTAATTCTATTATTAGAAATCTAACTTTATTTCAATATTTGCAAATTTGATGCTCAAAACTACTTATTTAGCTTTTTTAATCTGTAACCTAGTTTTCTTCTCTATAGAAATATGTGGCTATTTTGTTATTCTTTTCTTTGCAGAGTTACTCCCTGTTTTTCTCTTTTTTCCAAAATTAGCGTTAAGTGTTTGTAATCTTATTGGAGGAAAAAATAATAGATTTAACACTTCTTCTGGAGATACAGTAATCTTAATAATGTGTTTTATTAGCTTGTTGCCATTTGTGAAATTTATAACTTCAATCGTGGGATTGGTTTTTTGCATAATTAATCTAGGTAAATATAACAAGTGGAAAAAGCATAGAAAAAAAGTTCAAGAAGCTAGTCATATGTTCATAGAAATAGAATAACAAAATAACAGAGTATAAGTAAAGAAAAAATTGTCGAAAAATTTTAATAGAGGGGGGGGGAATGAATACATTGATCAGTGTAGAATTGTTTTCATGAGGCAATATTCACAAAGGTAGTGCCGTGTTTACTTTTAAATTTATTGTTATGCCTCATAATCTGTATCTGTAAATAAAGACTCATAGTTGCTCTCTAACCCAGCGACGAAATGCCTTGATGCCTTTGTTTCTCCCTTCAGTTTTACATTTAGTTAAATACTGAGGAATTACGGACAACAGCGGAAAATTAGGAAATATACTGCTAGTTTTAGACTCAATATATTTACCATCTTCTAATAATAAAATTTTCAGCTTTCCTGTTTCATACTGCCATAATTCTGGAACCCCCAAAGCTTGATATATTTCTGGATGG
>JBCCDL010000832.1:0-2976 GCA_039030815.1 Cyanobacteria bacterium P01_A01_bin.83
ATTAAACAGTAATTCCATGGAAATACCTGTATCGATCCACTGCTGCATTGTCGCCACAGCTTTGACTACAGTTTTTTGATTCAGGCTTTTATTTTCACGATAAAACCAAAAACAGTCTTCAATAAAAGGTGGCGCGATAGGAACAGTACCTTTTGCCCACTTGTCGTAAAAGAACTTGCTGTATGCAGGTAAAATACTGGCGGTACAGCCTTGAACTAGAGAGGAAGAAGTATTAGGTGCGATCGCTGTAATATGGGAGTTACGGATACCGTGGATTTGAACATCCTGGGATAATTCCAGCCAACGCTCTTTATTCGCCGTCAAAGGTAAGATTTCTGACAAAGATTTGGAACCGAGTAATTTACCTTTACTCCATTCACTCCCAGCAAAAGCAGCATAAGCACCACGCTCTTTGGCTAATTCCATCGAGGCAAAAGTACACCAATAGCCAACTTCTTCAAATAGTTCGCTAATTTCTGTCAGGCTTTCATAATTTAGATGGTGTTTTGCTAACCAATCAGCCAATCCCATACAGCCGACACCGATAGTACGGTACTTATCGTTATGGGTTTTACTATCTTTAAAAGGAGGCTTGGTAATATCAATCGTGTTGTCAAGAATCCTAACGGCTAATTTGGCAATTTCCGCAATTTCTGATTGCTCAACATTTGCCAGATTGAGAGACACTAGGTTACAGCAGTGTGCTTCTAATCCTGGCTTAACGTTACTAAAGCTCTCACAACAAAGGTTGACCCCAGGAATATAGCCTTCATGCTTATTCGGATTGGCACGATTAATAGTATCTTTGAACGCCAGGTAGGGCATTCCTGTCTCTACCTGACTCCGCATAATATGTTTAAACAACTCGCGGGCATCTACTTGTTTATATAAAGTAATCTTATTACCTAGTTCAGCTTCAATTTCAGCATATGCCGTTTCAAAGTCTTGACCCCATTTCTGGGCTAGTTCAATACCCAACTTTTCTTTAACTTCGTAAGGATCTACTAACGTCCAGGTTTCTTTTGCCTCCACCCGACGCATAAATTCATCGACGATCACCAATTGCGGAAAAACATCATAAGCCTTACGACGGCGATCGCCATTTTCTGCCTGCATCTCCAAAAACTCAGGCACATCTAGATGCCAGATATCCAAGCCTATAGTAACAGCACCAGCTCTTCTGCCACCCTGGTTAACTGCGATCGCCGTATCGTTGAGCAGCTTAATCCAGGGAATTACGCCCCCTGAAGCATTATCTTTACCCATTACCCAGCTACCAGTGGCGCGGATACGACTGACGTTAACACCGACACCACCGCCATTCTTAGAAATGCGTGCGGCGTTAGTAATCTCTTCAAAGATGCTTTCGAGATTATCGTCCATGGCGATAATAAAGCAGCTACTCAAAGAACCACCAGGAATACGCAAGTTAGCTAGGATCGGTGTGGCTAAAGAAATTTTTCGTCGTGCGATCGCTTGATAAAATGCTTTGGCAACCTTCAACCTCACTTCAGGCTGCTCATCTTTAGCTAATAGCAAAGCACAGGTCAAAAATGCCTCTTGGGGTAGTTCGTCGGTCAACAAATAGCGCTTAGTAAGCAGTACTGCCCCTGCATAATCATAATCCTTGTCCCATTCTGGGTTGATCCAAGTTCCTGCTTCTGTCAGTTCCGCCTCAGAGTAACTTAAAATTTGGCGATCGTAACGTTCAGTACTGATCTGCAACTGCACTGCGGCTAAGAAATCTCCATAGCCAAAACCCCGATTTACCTGGGTATCTTTCCAAAGACTCCAGATATGAAGTCTGCCCGCTACATAACGCCAGGCTGGCTCATCAGGGCTACACATACCCAAGGCACAGTCAATTAAGTTATCTTGAATATCTCGGGTAGTTACACCATTACGCAATCTAGTAGTTAACCCAGCTTCAAGGGTAATTGGATTAACATTTTGTGAACCACAAGCCCATTCAACTACGGAACGAATCTTAGTTATATCAAGGGGTGTTGGTGAGCCATCTCTTCTAATCACCAAAATAGATGAAGCGGCAAGATCAGAATTTGTTTGTGATGTTGCTACCTCTAAATTACCGAAATTGGGATTAGCAAGGGGCTGATCAAATCCAGTTTTTAAACCTGGCGTATCCGTTGCCGCACTGGCTGTTGATACTAAGTTACTAGTTAACGGGAAGGTTGGCTGCATATACTTCACGAGGCTGAAAATTGTGACTGATTTGTGAATACTATCCTGCCATTAAACATTTACCATTTAGTCTTTTAGTATTTATTAGGGATTTAAATCCCCATCCTAAGAATGGTTGTATTAGTAAGGACGTGACACCGCTCTCAAAAGGCTGTGCTTGTATCGTCCGTTCAAGTGAGGTTTAAACCCCATTTGAACAAGCCAATGGTCAATATTCAATGTTTTAATGGCTAGGCTGGCTTTTTCTTTGTCTACTATAACCCAACTTTTCCTATATATAGCGTTACAATCCTGAAAGTTAGCTCATATTACTCTATATATAGTATTTATTGGAGACTTTAGGGAAAATTTGTGAACCAATGATTTAAGCTGCTTATGGTTAATAGTCAAGCAACGCTGAAATATCGGTAATTTTGGATTTCCACTAATGAAGCGTGAATAGTATAATTTTTAGAATATTCTTGAGCCCATAGTAAAAATTATTTGAATTATAGAGTGAATAATCAACCCAATGAAGTTTATCTAAATCACCCTACCTTTGGACTTCTTTACAGAATATGTCTGTTAAAGAATAATCAAGAATTATTTACTACCCTTTACGCTCAACGTCTGTTTTTCACGGTGACTGCAAGCAGCGACTCGTTCTCGTTTGAACCTATAAGTCGTACAGATGCCCGTATGTTGGTAGAAAGTTTGCTACGAAGATTACTTTTAGACCGAGAAACAGAAAAGCATCGGCAATTACAGGCTATTTATCAACGCACTTTCCTTTAG
>JBCCDL010000833.1:0-2974 GCA_039030815.1 Cyanobacteria bacterium P01_A01_bin.83
GGCGATGAACACCCCTGAAACGGCGGCTTACGATGTAATAGTTATTGGTTCTGGGATCGGTGGTTTGGTTACTGCGACTCAGCTAGCTGCTAAAGGGGCAAAAGTGTTAGTTTTGGAACGATATTTAATTCCAGGTGGCAGTGGTGGTTATTTTGAAAGAGAAGGATATCGTTTTGACGTTGGCGCATCAATGATTTTTGGCTTCGGCGATCGAGGTACTACCAATTTGCTAACTCGTGCCTTGGATGCGGTGAATATGAAGCTAGAAACCTTTGCCGATCCTGTACAGATTCATTATCATCTACCTGATGATTTGGAACTAAAAGTCCATCGTGATTATGAAGCCTTTCTACAAGAGCTAATTGCTATTTTTCCTCATGAAGAGCAGGGAATTCGGGCATTCTATGGCAAGTGCTGGTCAGTATTTAATTATCTCAACTCCATGGAATTGCTTTCCCTGGAAGAACCTAAATACTTGACAAGAGTATTTTTTCAAAAGCCTTTCTCTTGCTTGGGTTTAGCCAAGTATTTACCTCTCAATGCTGGTGATATTGCTCGCAAGCATATCAAAGATCCTAAGCTACTACAGTTTATTGATATGGAGTGTTATCTGTGGTCGGTTGTGACTGCCGATAAAACACCGATGATCAATGCAGGGATGGTATTTAGCGATCGCCATTATGGAGGCATTAATTATCCCAAAGGTGGGGTGGGCAAAATTGCTGAAAAGCTGGCAGAGGGTTTAGTTCAAGCTGGAGGAGAGATTAAATATAAAGCCAGGGTAACGAAAATTATTATCGAAAATGGTAAAGCAGTTGGGGTTAAGCTGGCTGATGGTACAGAGTATCGCGCTCAAAGAATCGTCTCCAACGCTACCCGCTGGGATACTTTTAGCAAGCTACTACCTCCAGAAAAAACACCGAAAAAAGAACGAAAATGGCAGCAAAGATATCAAAAGTCTCCTAGCTTCCTTAGTTTGCACCTGGGAGTTGATGCCAAAGTTTTACCAGAAGGAACCGACTGTCATCATATTCTCTTAGAAAGCTGGGATAAAATGGAGGATAGCGAAGGCACTATTTTTGTTTCCATACCTACACTGCTAGATCCCAGTTTGGCACCTCCAGGACACCATATTGTTCATACTTTTACCCCCAGTTGGATCAGTGACTGGCAGGGATTGTCTGCTCAAGAATATCAGGAGAAGAAAGAAACTGCCGCAGCCAAGCTGATCAATCGATTAGAAGCAATTTTCCCTGGACTTGCTGCGGGTTTAGATTATCAAGAAGTAGGCACACCTCGAACCCATCGACGTTTTTTGGGTCGAGAAGATGGTACCTATGGTCCTATTCCTCGTCGTAAATTAGCAGGATTACTCGGGATGCCTTTTAACCGTACCAGTATCCCAGGCTTGTATTGTGTTGGGGATAGTACTTTTCCTGGTCAAGGCTTAAATGCCGTGGCTTTTTCAGGTATGAGTTGTGGGCATCGAGTTGCAGTGGATTTAGGTTTGTAAAACAATCAATCGATTACTTTAATTCAAACAAAATCAGAATTTAAATATCGATACAAAACATGAGGCTGATTAGCTCTTACAATATTACTTTCAAAGCAAAAGCCTATTTTTTCCATTACTCTTTGAGATTTTTTATTGTTAGTAAGTGTAAAGCAAACTACACTGGAATATTTAAATTGATTAAAAGCAATAGACAAAGCTTTTTCTCCAATCTCCATTGCTAAACCGTGACCCCAAAACTCGGGCATTAAAGCATAACCTAATTCAACTTCTGATTTATCATTGAGAATTACTTTTCTAATACCTCCACGCCCAATAAAATTTTTAGTAGTTTTATCAAAAAATGTCCATTGACCGTGTCCATATTGTGACCAATGCTGGACATTATACTTTATCTTTTTAAGAGTTTTTTCATGTGTCCAAATACCACCCATATTCGCCATGACTTGAGGATTAGAACCCATGATTTTCCATAGTGATAAATGAGATTCTTTTACTTTTTCTCCTCTTAATCTCAGAGTTTCAATGCAATCTATTTGTATCATCTCGTTTCAGTGCCACTATGTGACTTTGTACAGTCCCGATAACTAATTTTACAGCAAAAAAATAGTTAATAAATAGAGAACCGCAGTTTTCCTTTATTAACTATCTTTAATGTTGAGTACTTCTCAATTTAATTTGTTTGCTAAGAAGTCAAAAAGCTTAACCAGTTTAACTTTCCTTCTCAGAATACAGTTTTATAACTTTGCAATCCTTAAGCAAAATCATGATAGCTATAAACATCACCGCTATCGCCGAAATACAATGCTTCCACGTTCTTAACCGTTAACATAGAATCTTCTCCCTTAATGGCAACTTCCTGATACTCAGATGAACCTAGAGTGATTTCGTATTCATCAATACTACCCCACAGTTTGAACACATCGTAGTCGTGACCACCATCAATAACAACATTAGAGGTAAATCCTCCGATGTCAAAAGTATCATTACCATTACCACCAGAGACAACAGCATCTTGAATTGCCCCTGATTGATCCTCAGCATATTCAATATATCCTGTAAAAGGATCAAAATTAACCAGGGCTGCTCGAAAATAGTCATTACCACCTTCTAGTCTAACTTGTGATTCTTGCAAGCCTGCCTCAATACCATAGGCAATAACGCTATCATGATTCTTTCCTGTCAGGATCTGACCACCTTGAATCCCAATCTCACCGTAGCCGATAACTTGATCGTCACCTATATTTGTGGCTATGACGCCAAAACTATTGTCAATTCCAATAGCAAAGCCTCTTTCAGTATCAGCGACGGCATTAGTTGTGGTTTGAGTATCAGGCACATCAGCATCAGCATTAGCATTAGCGTCAGCATCACTAAAAGCATTAACATCACCAACAGCAATTCCGATAATCGTGTCGGCGCCTTTTCCAGTATCAATTTTACCTGAATTAACGATACCAA
>JBCCDL010000834.1:0-2974 GCA_039030815.1 Cyanobacteria bacterium P01_A01_bin.83
ACAGCAGGACGAGGAGCGATCGCCACCACCCCATCAGGATTGACCGTAGTGGCGATCGCTTTAAGAACTTCAGGACTTACCGCCTGAGTCGTAAAGTTTTTTGCTGCTATAGTTCGGCATAATGGCTGATGATTTTCGCGCCAAAGCTCTGTGGAAAAAATAATTTCTAGCTTATAATCGGCATGACATGCAGCCTCAATCAGGTTTGTTCCTTCAATTAGCATCATTTTTTGCTCGGCTCGTTCTTTGGGGCGATGTAACTTGCGAACTTGCTTAATTAAAGGATTCTTAATGCTAGTTAAAATAATATTTTCCCTACTTGCCTATTGACGAATACTACTGTTGAAAGTAATACTTTGGTTGCCTCATAGTGCGGAACTCGGGACTTGAACCCGAATGTTTTAAGCAAACACTAGAATCTGAATCTAGCGCGTCTACCAATTCCGCCAGTTCCGCAACAAAATTTAAACCCACAAGATCTCATTATGATTGACTTTTATACTCAATGTCAAACTTCAGGGTTGGAAAATTTGAGAGTTTAAAAATTTGGCTAATTTAAAATCAGCTATGACCATAAATTTTTGAACTTTATATTTAATTATTGCCCGAACATTCCCATCAATATATTTATTAACCAGAGGATAAAGCCATTAACTCTATCTCCAAACCAACCACAACTCCAGTTACTACCGAAGATTCCCCAGCAGTTCTAGAAATTTGGGGACGAGCATCTTTACAAGGAAATGTCAGAATTAGTGGAGCCAAAAATTCAGCTTTAGTACTAATGGCAGGGGCAATTCTTTGTTCTGGTATTTGTACTTTAAGCAATGTACCTAATTTAGTTGATATTAAACGCATGGGGCAGATTCTCATGGCGTTGGGAGTCAAGTTAAAACAGGATGGTGATGTCCTAGAAATCGATGCCCGCAATCTCAATCCTACAGAAGCTCCCTATGACGTAGTTTCTCAGCTAAGAGCGAGTTTCTTTGTCATTGGTCCTCTGTTAACCAGATTGGGAACGGCTCGTGTCCCTTTACCAGGAGGCTGTGCCATTGGTGCTAGACCAGTAGATCTTCATGTACGAGGGTTACAGGCAATGGGAGCTAATGTCACCATTGAGGATGGCATTGTTCACGCTAACTTGCTCGGTAACAATCAGCGTCTTCAAGGAGCCAATATTTATTTGGATTATCCTAGTGTCGGTGCTACAGAAACGATTCTGATGGCGGCAACCTTGGCAGAAGGAGTCACTAAAATTGAAAATGCCGCTCAAGAACCAGAAATTGTCGATCTGGCTAATTTCTGTCGTCAAATGGGAGCCAAAATTAGTGGTGCAGGAACAAACACCATTGTTATTCAGGGAGTTCCTGAACTAAGTTGTGTCGATTACAATGTTATACCCGATCGCATTGAAGCAGGGACTTTTTTGGTGGCAGGAGCAATTACCAAATCAGAAATCAGCTTAAGTTCTGTTATCCCCGAACATTTAGCCCCCGTAATCGCCAAACTAAATGATATTGGTTGCCAGGTAATTGTCGAAGCCGATCCAGCAGCTAAAATCTTTGGTGGCAATATTCAATCAAAACGCCTAAGAATTATCCCAGGAGAACTACGAGGAACTGATATTGAGACTCTTCCTTATCCTGGCTTCCCCACAGATATGCAGGCACAGTTTACCGCCCTGTTAAGTCTCAGTCAAGGCAACAGTGTCATTAGCGAAACCGTGTTTGAAAATCGCTTACGTCATGTGGCTGAACTCCAGCGCATGGGAACTAACATTCGGGTCAAAGGTCATCATGCGATTGTTCAAGGAGTATCTTCTATCTCTGGGGCACCAGTCATGGCAACAGATTTGAGAGCTTCTGCCGCATTAGTCTTAGCTGGTTTAGCAGCCGAAGGTAAAACTACCGTTCGCGGTTTACATCATTTAGATCGGGGTTATGAAAATTTGGAAGATAAGCTACGGGGCTTGGGTGCCAAACTAGAGCGAATTATTCCCGATCAACTCTAGCATTAATCTACAAATAGTAATATGAAATCCTCAAAAGAACGCTATACATAGGTTTTGTAAGGCGTGACGTGCAGGGGCGTGACGAAATTATCCTCACGACACACCTTACTTATCTGTAGCAAACACGATCGTATTTCAGATAAATATTAGCGATCGCAATTCCAGTTTTTAGGCTTAAATTGCGATCGTTTATCTTTGAGGACTTTTTTTTGTCTCTATTCAATAAGCTAAAAGCTAGCAGCTATTAGCTAAAAACCAATAAATTTAAACGAAGCTAATTCACCACAGACGTGTAGTGTAATTACCACTAAAAACCAAATTAAATCTTAAGCGAACCTTGGTATCATCTATAAACTAAAAGTAGGTTCATTTTCTCTTACACTTTTATACGATGTTTAATTGGTTTCGCCGTAACAAACAAGCACAGCAACAGCCTGAAGTAAAGCCCGCTGAAACTCAGCCAGAAGTAACCCAGGAAGCAGCAGAATCATCTGAGACGGCAATAGCTGAACCAGATTATCTGGCTTTTGCTAAAGCTGCTTACAAGAATATTCAAGAACGCAAGACGGAAGCAGCAGTAACGACGGAAGAAACTCCAGAAACTGAAGTAGAATCTGAATCTGTAAGTATAGAAGAGGAAGCCAGCAAACCAGAAGCTGTAGAAGTTAGAGAAGCAGCAGAAGCAGACAAATTAAATGACGTAGAAGAAGCAGAAGTTACAGAAGAGTCTATTATTGAACCCACAGCCCAGTCAACAGAAGAAGCAATAGATTCGACAGAAACTGAAACTACTTTAGAGCCTGAAGCAGTAGCTGAGTCAACCACAGCATCAGAGGCAAACGTACCTGCTTGGATGCAAAAATCTCAAGGATTGGAAAAATTGAAAGAAACTGCCATTGAAACCCCTGAAGCGGAATTAGTAACCGAGACGGTAGAACCAGAATTAGACGAAGACTTTATCTG
>JBCCDL010000835.1:0-2967 GCA_039030815.1 Cyanobacteria bacterium P01_A01_bin.83
CCGCCAAATAACCACTTGATCCAAGTTACGTCAACCTTTATTCCCGCTAGATCTTGAGCAAGTTTAGATTCTACTTCGTTTATCTTTTCACCAAGCCTGGACTCAACTTTTACTATTTCTATTTTTATATCGTTGATTTTCTCGTCTTGCTTATCAAAGCGATCGCTGATCAGCTTTTTAATTTCTTCTAGTTCTGATTGTTGTTCAGTGGTCATGGTAATAGGACTAATACATAACTTTTTAGGATGCGATCGCAAGGCTAGCGATCGGTATTGCTTTGTCGGGCAAGTAACCTAAGTAGACTAACAAGTCTCCAGCTTGGCAATCACTGCTTGCTGCCTTTGAGATCTCATTTCCAGATAAACCAATAAAGCATTGATATCAGCAGGGTTAACACCACCAATTCTGGTAGCTTGACCCACAGTTAATGGCTTAACCTGGTTCAGTTTTTCTCTGGCTTCCATCCGCAGAGTTTCTACAGTCAGGTAATCCAAATCTTGGGGAAGTCTCAGCTTAGTATGTTTAGCAATCTGATCAATTTGTAGCTGCTGACGTTTAATATAGCCAGAGTACTTAATATCGATTTCTGCCCCTTCAGTTTCAGCGATCGCTAATTCTGAATTATCCAGACCATGTTTTTTTAGATCAGCATAGTGAAATTTAGGACGGCGCAATAATTCTGCCAGGGTAATTGAGCCTTTAATCTTTTGTTGCGTTTCTTGAGCGATCGCAATTCCGACTTCATCTTGTTCTTTGATGCGGGTTTCATAGAGTCGTTCTTTCTCCGCAGCGATTTTCTCTTGCTTATCGGTATAGATTTGCCAGCGGCGATCATCGATTAAGCCGATTTCTCGACCCAACGGTGTTAGACGGCGATCTGCATTATCCGAACGCAGTATCAGACGGTATTCTGAACGACTAGTAAGCATCCGATAGGGTTCTCGCAGGTCTTTAGTACAAAGATCGTCAATTAAGGTTCCCAGATAGCTTTGTTCACGGGAAAAGATAACTTCAGGCTCACCTTTGACAAACTTAACGGCATTTATTCCAGCCACTAAACCCTGTCCTGCTGCTTCTTCATAACCAGTTGTCCCGTTAATTTGCCCTGCACTAAACAATCCCTCAACTTTTTTAGTCATTAAGGTCGGATAACACTGGGTAGCAGGAATAAAATCATACTCCACTGCATAAGCAGGACGTAGCATAACGCAGTTTTCTAGACCAGGGAGAGTTCTCAGCATTGCTAACTGTAATTTTTCAGGCAATCCCGTCGAAAATCCTTGAATATAAAGCTCTGGTATCTCTCTTCCTTCTGGTTCAATAAAGATTTGATGGCTTTCTTTATCCGCAAAGCGTACAATTTTATCTTCAATGCTAGGACAGTAACGAGGTCCTTTAGCATCCACCCAACCACCATAAACAGGTGACAAGTGCAAATTATCCCGAATAATCTGATGAGTTTCGGCAGTTGTACGAGTTAGATAACAGTTCATTTGTTCCCGTTCAACCCAAGCAGCAGGGTCAAAGCTAAACCAGCGTATCTCCTCATCGGGAGGTTGCGGAGTCATTTTACTATAGTCCACAGACCGCTTATCTACTCTGGCTGGAGTACCTGTTTTCAGCCTACCAGTTTCAAAACCAAGCTGATTAAGAGTTTCAGTTAACCCAGTAGCGGCAAATTCTCCTGACCGACCCGCTGACATCGATTTATTACCAACCCAAATTCTGCCGCCTAAAAATGTACCCGTGGTTAGAATTACCGCCTTAGCCGCAAAACAAGCCCCAAAATAGGTTTCAATCCCAATGACCTCATCGTTTTTCCCCAGTATTAAATCCGTCACCATTCCTTCACGAATGCTGAGATTCTCCTGATTTTCCACGATTTGCTTCATCACCACGGCATATTCCCGCTTATCCGTTTGCGCCCGTAATGCCCACACCGCAGGACCCCGAGAAGCATTTAATACCCGCTTTTGCAGATAAGTGCGATCGCTCACCTTACCAATTTCACCACCCAAAGCATCGATTTCATGGGTTAACTGAGATTTTGCAGGACCTCCCACCGCAGGGTTACAGGGTTGCCAAGCAATGCGGTCTAAGTTGAGGGTCAACATTAAGGTGCGACAGCCTAATCTAGCTGCGGCTAAAGCTGCCTCACAGCCAGAATGTCCACCACCGATAACGATAATGTCAAAAGCGTCTTGAAAATCTACAGGATGAGATACGGTCATACTATACGCCTGATGTGTATTAGCTTCGTTCTATTTTAATTGTTTTTAGCTCTTAGCTTTTAGCTTCCGAAAAAACTCAGAAATAATTAATAATTGTATCTTATCTAACTGTTTGGGTTCTCCTCTTCTAAAGACTCAAACCAGATATTCAGGGAAGCTGGCAAGGCGATCAAAACCAGCCGCTTGTTTTAGTGCGATCGCTACAGTATCATTATCTTTACGCAACCCTTCATAGTGAAAGAAAACCTGTCCACAGAAATTGCGATCGCGATTAGTTTGGATACATTTAACTAAATCTTTGATGCTTAGATCTTGACCATTAGCAGTCAAGGCAATTCCTGGGGCAAATCTAGGTAAAGAGTTGCTGTCAAAGGTTTTTACAAGCTGCTTAACTTCACGGTTATAGCCAGCAAAGCTGGGTCGATAAATTTGGGGATGAATTAAATCAACTAAAGCTTTTTCTATCCAAGCTTTAGAGTCTTGTAAGAGATTATTTAAACAAAAAGGATACACCGCAGGAGAAAGAGAAACAATTGCCTGAGGCTTAATTGATTTGACCTCTTGATAGATTCTGGCTAAAAAGTCCGTCAGGAGATCAGCGCGCCACTGTATCCATTGACGATTGTGACAGTTATCGGGGGGATTTTGACCATAGGCAGTTCGATATTGCCCCATTGTATATTGATCATACCCTGCGCTAACAGGTAAAGCGGGCAAGCGATCGCAACCTTGGATA
>JBCCDL010000836.1:0-2964 GCA_039030815.1 Cyanobacteria bacterium P01_A01_bin.83
GTTTTGACTAAATATCGCCACAAGTAACTGCGCCAGTCGAGTTGTGCTGTATCTAATGCGCCTAATTCTCTTAACATACCTGCGGGTAACTTACCTTGATTGGTGGTGCGGGCGATTACCGTGGCTTGCTGCATCGCATTCTGCCAATGGGATTCTAATTCCGCTTTTTTGGCTTCAGATAAACTATCTAATTCTTCTCCTAAACCAGATGTTTTATTATTTTCTTGTCCTACTAAGGGAGAAGTTACTAATAAATCTTGATTTGCTAAACAATAATCACATTGATCTTGCTCCTGTAATAATTCATAGATCTCCTCAACACTTAGGTGTTCTAACTTGATATCCCGAATACCCCCTTCAGGAAGTTCAAAGCAACCCTGCTGATAAATAATCCCGTTTACTACAATATCAGCCGCTATATTCCAAGTCTGCTTATCTCTGACACCTCTTCTTAAAACATGAAGCAACGCCGCATGTAAAACTTCATGGAGTAATAATCCATCTTGTTGAGGTGTAGTTAGAGATTGTAAAAAGTCAGGGTTGTAAAAAATATTTTTACCATCAGTAGCCGCAGTAGTAATACTCTGAGTTGGGATAAATTTGGCGAACAGAGCTAGAGTGGCAAAAAAAGGCGATCGCATTCTGAGGCGGAGTAACGACGCGCTAATTATTTTTTGGCTAGTTAATAGTTGATTCATAGTTGGTTTAGCTTTTCTTTGGCAGCAGCACAAACAAGACTATTGGCATCATTGGCTAGTTTTTGAACGATATCACGAGGAGCATTTGAATTTTGAGCCACGGTAAAACGATCTAGCCAAGAAATTGATAAACTTTTTTCCTTTAGTATTTCTGGGGCTACTTGTGGTTGCAGTAAAGATAAATAACTAATTAATTGAGATTGAACCTCTAATTCGGCGCGATCGCATGCCTGTTCTAAAATAAATTTGGGACAATCTTTTTGTCTTAAAATACTCCGTAAAGTTGCTAGCGGTATTTTGTTGACAAAATTAATATCTTCTATGATTAATAAATCGAATATGGGATTATCGATGAATGCTCTAGGAAATTCTTTCCCTAAATTTATAAGTGTTTGTATCGGCGTATTAGGATTCCCCGCAACATATTGGCGAGTCAAATAATCTTTACTTTTTGCTAACTCGGCTAATCTCTCTGGTGCAGTATTTTCATCCTGCGCTTGTTGTCTTATCTGTTCTATATTCATACATAAATATGGTTCGCTAATTTCTATTAATTCTTTAATACTATTTATTGAGGCGTTTTCTATCTTACTAAGCTTTTGTCTAATATAATAAGAATGATTTTTTGACATCCTACGTATACTTCGTTCATTCGCAGCATCTAGTGATAGTTCTTCTGCCTTTTTTCGAGCTAAATTAATCTTGCTGATAGTCTTAACGTAAACAGAAGATTGTTGGTTTTTATTTAATATATTTAATTGTTTGATAACTGCGTTAGAAACATGGGGATTATTAGCTAGCTTTTCTCTAGATGTAGTAGATGCTCGTGCTAAGGAAACTAAAACAAACTTACTTTCGGGATTCTCTAGCAGTAGCAGACTGAAAATAGGATTAGCAACCACAACATCAGGAAATTTCTCACCTAGCTTTTCTAATATTCCTACTGGCGTATTCAGATTACCTGCAACACAGCAACGAATATTTTTTTTTCTACTTTTTGCTAGTTTTGCCAATATTTCAGGTGAAGTATTTTCATCTTCTGCTTGTCGCCATGTTTGTTCGGTATCCATCTTTTGGCTATGTAAGTAATTTTATAGTTACACTATTTCAATTTACCGCATGTTCTTAATATGAAACAAAGTCGCTTTACAAATGAGAATATTTATCATTTGTATCAGAACCTGTAGCTGTATCTCCAAGTTGCGTCCATGCTAAATAAGACAGAGTAATTTTAAACATTAACTTCTTTTTGGCAAATGCGATCGCTTCTTTAAGACACACAAGCTACCATATTCGATTTTTTTACATTATTTTGAAATAACACCAGGCTTGGAGACAATTGAAAATTATTCTTATTTGTATCAGAACCTGTGGTTATATATTCAAGTTGCGTCGATGTTCAATAAGACAGGGTAATGTCAAACCCCAACTAACTCTTGAAAATCTTTTAAGAACTTCTGTAATCGACTATCCTGCTTAACCAACTTTGCTAATGCCCCCATTTGTCCCAACTGGCGCATCTGCCTAAACATATCCACCGCAAATAGCTGTACCCATTCGGCAGTTGCTTTTTCACTCAACCAGTTAAATGCATTGTAAGCTTGCTTAGCATCGTTAGCCCTGACAGTTAAACCCGTAGTAGTAGCATATCTAACTGATGGTTCTTCAGGAAAAGCGATCGCGCGACCATTTCCCTGTAAAATAGGCTCTAAATTTGGTAATGTTTTATATAACGTGATGTATGCTGCGAATTCTGCTGCTGCACCCGTACCTATAGCCGAAGCAATATCCAATCCAGCATAGTGTAAATCACTTGCCATTACCCAAGATCGAGGAGAACACCAGGCAGGCTGTTGTGGATCTAGCTTATGTAATAAGGTGGAACGAAAAGAAAGAAAAGCAATAATCTGTTCATGTACTCGTTTTTCTAAGGCATAGGTCTTAAAGCTATCAAAGTTTGCTTCTACCTGGAGGTGTAAAAATCGATTAGCTAATGGTGCAGGCATATCAAACACTGCTGCACGATCTTCCTTACGATTTCCCGCCGCCCAAACATACCAATTTTCAGGAACCACATAGGAACCTACCCGACGATCTAAAATTAACTGTTGAGCTACTCCCTGTAAGGCTGGGGGTGCCATGTTTAATTCATCCATAAACAAAATTCCCTTTCCTTCCCGTGGCAGGAATTCGGGAGGATACCATTGAGAAATTCCGTCTTTGGCTACGGGTAAACCACGTAAATCTGTAGGTGCTAGTTGCGATA
>JBCCDL010000837.1:0-2963 GCA_039030815.1 Cyanobacteria bacterium P01_A01_bin.83
GCATAAAGAACCTACCACAAAAATATTTAATCTATTCTCTACACTCCAATTATTGCGGATCATAAATGCTTCATGTCCCCGCGTTCTTCTTTCGGCTGATTCAATCGCCGCCTTAATTTTTCTATAATTATGAAAAAACGCCAATCTACCCACAGGGCGAATTGCTTGGGCACCCTCATCGATCGCTTTTAAATTCTTCAATAACTGAGGTGGAAACCAACAAGAAATATTCTCATATACCCCAGGAGATCCATCATAATTTTGTCCCTGTCTCGTTATTTCTTGAGCAAAATTATCAACTTGCGATCGCGTCATGGTGGCAGCAACTTTTTCGGCATCACTAAAGCGTAAATCCACTCCATGAAATGTATTTCCCGTTCTCAGTCCCGTGGTGCTATTAGTTGCTTTATCAGTATCAATATGGACAAAACTAACCACAGGAAGCTGTTTAAAATCCTGGTGACGCTCAACAATTAAGCGGCGAATTCTCATCAATACATCTCGCCCTGTTCCTCCTAATCCAATACAGATAGTGCGATTTATTTTTTGTGAGTGAGCGTCTTTAAATGCCATGGTTTTATTCTGGAATTAACTTATATGTTGGTGGTTTAATAATAGCTTTTAGCTTTTAGCTTTTAGCTTTTAGCTCTTAGCTCTTAGCTTCTTGGCGCAGTCGCTGCACGACGCGAAGCGTCGAAGCGTCGCTAGAACGGGGCTGTCGCCCCATCGTCTCCGAAGGACAAAGGCGAGAGCCGCATGTGTGGCAACGCGAAGCGTTGCGTACTTGAGCCTTCGGCTCTGCGGGGAAACCCCCAACAAAGGGACGCAAAGCAAAGCTTTGCCAGCCGCCTTGGCGGCGGTCTGCGCGTATGCGCTGTCCCGCATGTGCGCGCTGCGCCGCTTTTAGCTTTTAGTTTTATTAACTTACTATCGAGAAACTTTCAACTCAATTTCAAAATCTTGTCTTTTTTTATCTTCAAAAGGACAATTAATTCTTATACTATTACGAGTAATTTCAACTTCTTTTTCTACTAAGCGATCGCCATATAACAAAGCTCCATTATTGGTCGGCTTTAGATATATTTTATTTCCTCTTCTAATTAAATAACCCCGAATATCATCCCCAGGACAAAAAATTCCCTTCGTACTATTATCCCCAATAGTAATCTTTTGTTTATGCTTTAAATAACAAGATTTAGCCTCCAAATCATCATCAGATACATAACGAACCTTAACTCTCCACCTTTTATTAAGACTTATTACACGCTTGCTGCCCCAGCCAACAAGACCTAATACAATAATTAAGAATAAGGTGGGGAATAGTAGCAATTTCAGCAAATAAGGCGTAACCAAACAAGTTTCCTTACCTCCTGGTGCAGGAGTACAAAATTCCTGAACGGTGGGGGGAATATCCACCACAGCCAGCTCATAGGTGCGATTATTGTCTGTAGTAATAATTTGCGATCGCTCTTTAATTGGTAAAGCTAGTAACCAGCTCGCCCGCTCCTTACTAGCCTGAGAATTCTCACGACGAAAAGGACTACTACTAGGAGTCTCAATCCAAGTAGCAGAATCAATCCCAGGTTTAGTTAATAAAGGAGCATCCGTTAACCAAATTACAGACTGCGGTTTCGGCGCAAGGTTATTATTGAGGCGACATTGATTTAGCTGCGCCAAACCCTGATAAGCAAATAATTCAGCTCGTTGAATGTCAGTATTACGAAGATTAATCCCAGATTCAAAAGGGAGAATATCTAAAATCTGGTTGATAACTTCGGGCTTTCTTTTGAACTTAATCCCTGTAGAAAAGCTTAAAGGATTAATCTCAGGTTGCAGAGGATTAACCCTAGCTGCAAAAGGAACCAAATAAACTGTATCCCCAGACTGCAAACTATCCTCAATAATCTGAGTCAAGCGCAACCGTCCTTCAGCATTTAAGCCAACGCTTTCGGTCAGATCGATAGCAATGACAACATCTCGCCCACCGTAGATACGAGAAGCCAAATTTAATCCCAACTGTTGCCAGGAATTAAGGCTTTTTCCAGGAGCGATCGCTTTACAGTTATTAGTCAAAACCTGATATTTACCAAAAATAGGTTAAGTAAAATACTAATGCAATTACTTACGATCATATTTACAGACTAAAATAAACTGCTACAGAGAATCCACTGACATTTACAGAAATTTAATAAAATATAAAAATAACAACTAGATAATGATCTAGTTGCTCTAATTTTACTGATCCAGATAACTTACTAGCCTATTGCTGCATTAACATTACTAAACTCAGCAGCAGCTAATTTAGTTCGGCGTTGCCAGAATGGTTGCTCTAGCCAGCGCTTTTCTAAGCTATAGTACATATGTCTTAATTGAAGATAGGTTTCAAAATTACCTGTCAAACCTCTTTGATACTGTTGGAGTAGTTGTTCGTTATTGTGTTTTAAATATTCAATCAGGGCAACTCCTGCGTGACTGCCAGAAGTCATAGCATGTCCAATACCCATAGAAGAAAGGGGATCGAAAGCGGCAGCAGCATCACCAATTGCCATCCAATCCTCACCGACTGCACAATCAATAATTTGGGAGTAAGCTGGTTTCACCATCAGGGGATAGATCAGATTTCCGCCCTTAACAATTTTGCTGATATATTCAGACTGAGATAACAGATGAATCCATTGCTGCTCCTGATGAAGTTGCTGCTGTCGCATGAGGTCAATATCAGTCATCAATACTACAGTCAAACTGCCATCTGGCAACCATGCCGAATACCACCATCCTTGGGGAATTGACTCCACTAGAATTTGCTCTGTTTTAGGTCGTCCCTCTGGAATATTAAGAAAAGCACTGATGCCCACTAGAGAATCACAAACAGTAGATGTTGCCCCTAACCGCTTAGTAATTCTGGATTGCCTCCCAGTTGCATCCACCAGATAACCTGTTTCCATCCAGGCTGATTCCCCTGA
>JBCCDL010000838.1:0-2957 GCA_039030815.1 Cyanobacteria bacterium P01_A01_bin.83
AGAATTTTTTGTAAGATGCGACGAATCAAGTTGGGGAAGAAACGTCCCACAGATAGCATGACTAACCTGAGAATAATTAAATTTTGCGGGGTCATTTGCTTTTGTTTTGCCCAACCCAAATTACCTGAAATCGCAATTTGATCGGCGGCTAATTGAACCTGATAGTTATCAACCAAATGCCCAACAGCATTCTTTTTTTTAGCGCCATCTTGGACTAATAATGAAAACTGGGTGTCGGAGGCAATTAATTTATTGTCTCTAAATAACTTAAAGACACCTCCTTTGTTTAAAGCCAAATACAGTTCTGTATCTTCACGACGATCAATCAAAATTCCTCCTTCAGCTAAATAAATACGACCAGAGGGTCGAGGTTGCAAAGGAGGACGGGTGGTCATAAAATCACGCCATGCCAAGAGATAATTCCAGGTATGGTGTCCGATAATGCGGTCGTCAGCATAACATGCACCTAAACCATTGTCCAACCCTGTTAAAAAACGATCATTGATATTGAGCGCTTCTGGAAGCCAGTTGCCCACCAGCTCAAAACCATGAGGAAAAAAATTATAGGTATTGCGACTAGTGTATTCCCCTCCATATGAACCATCAGGATGGACAAATTCCGCCGCTAATTTTACGGCAGAAGCGATCGCGCCTTTGAGTTCTTCATTGGGATTTATTTGGTCAACTCGTGCCAGACAGGAAATAGTCAAAGTATGATAACCAGGGTCACAACCTTCGTATTCCACAAACCAGCCTTCAGGGTTTTGCCAAGATAATACTTGAGCCAGACGCTCTTGCTTACTCGCATCCCAGCGATCTGTTTTTAATAGTTTGCCAATTAATTCTAGACACAGCACAATCAAAGCCTGATGATTGGTTAATCTGCCACTTTCTTGGTGGGTTGCCAGCCAGTCTGCCCTACGCCTCAAGAAATCCAGGACTTCCTCGGTCAGCTTTAGATCGAGTAGATTGATGCTTTCTAGACAAGCTAGCAAAGAAAAAGCAGCCGCCCCCGCCGCTCGTTCATAGGGAAAATAATCGTCACAGGAACCATTTTTATGACTACTGTAATAGGCATAATTAATTCCAGCCTGTACCCATTGCTTAATCATGGGCTGCTTATGGTAAATGTTTCCTGGCAGATCGCAGCCATAGGCTAATGCCAGAGGATACACAAACTCTTGAGACATTCCCGCAGGAAAATCAATTACTTTATATTGCCAAAAAGTGCGGTCAAAACAACCATAGGTAGGACTATGAGGATTGCGATCCAAGAGAGTAAGGATTTTTGGTATTTGTGCTAAGGCGGATTGGGCAAAAAGATCTCTGTTACTCATATAGTTATTCCAATTAATTTCCTCACGATTAACTAGCTTTGTGTTAGTCGTTAGTTATTAGTTGGGTTAAAGCGAATTTTATCTTGGTTACTCGATTTTTATTTAGAACCACTATGAATGAATTTCTAAACAAACCAGGCAAGCAGTTATCAAGGTAATCAATATCTCGATAATTAAGTTAACAACATTAATACAGTAAAGAGAATTGTGCCAGTAACAAATGAGCCAAAGCAGCTTTCATGTTCATCAGGTAATTCTCGTTTCAGCACATTGAGAATAATCGATCCTGCCAAAAATGACCAGACAATTGCGATCGCTACTTCACTGAGGTGTGCCACCTGACCGATAGCCGTGCCACAAAAAATTGCGCTAACTAGACACCAGCGTCCCTGACGGTCATAAAGGGATTGTTGATGTATTCGCAATTTTTCATCAATGATAAAAAAATAAAAGGCAATGGGAATAAAAAACAAAATACTAGCTTTCAAGCCATAATCACCCAAATCTTGGAGAAGATAGCCTGTAATTACGTTGAGAATGGCAAATGCCCCCAGATGAATCCAGAAGCTAGTGGCATTGCTGTTTTTAGCTGGGGATAATGATTCTTGAGCAGACTTTACTTTATAAGCCCAGATATCCAAACGATAAAAGACTAGGAGTCCACTGAGTGCTAAGAGATAAACGTGGTTTTCTCGATATGGCATCCACAGAATTCTCGTGTATTGTAGTTCTACCTGTTGATAGCTCAAGTCGGGAAATATTTTTAGAAACACATAGCTTAGGGAAACGCCCCCCGCAAATGATGTCCAGCGAAATCGCGGAATACGACAGACAAAGGTTAATTTAGAGGCAAAACCATGAATAAATGCCAGAGCGATCGCTAATATTAAACCAGGACTAATCATATAGCCGTACAAAGTTAAATGATAAAGTTTAGCTATCTGCTCGAAAGGAGCAAGGAGCAAGGATGAGAAATAAATTTATTATGTTTTCGATTACTTAGAACTGCCTTAGACTCAGTCGGCAACTCTGAGGATTGAGTGTGAGATAAAATAACTGTGGTGAAACTTGCTTTAAACTACTAGTGCTAATCTTAATTTCCCCTGCCAAAACCTTAGATTTTGAAACTCCTGTCAAAATTGATCGCTTTAGTCAACCTGACTTTTTGGCTGACACGGAAATTCTAGTTAAACAACTGCGTCAACTATCAGCACCCGAAATTTCTTCTCTGATGAAAATTAGCGATAAATTAGGTGAGTTGAATGCATCTCGTTATCAAACTTGGCAGAGTGATTTTGATCACACCAACGCTAAACAGGCTTTACTAGCTTTCCAAGGTGATGTTTATCAAGGTATGAATGTTGATAGCTTTGAGCAACAGGATTTTGATTTTGCCCAAGAGCATTTGAGGATTCTCTCGGGTTTGTATGGCATACTGCGACCATTAGATCTGATTCAGCCTTACCGTTTGGAAATGGGAACTAAGTTGGCTCATTTTAAGATCAAAGATTTATCGGCAAGTACTCTTTATGAGTTTTGGTCGAATAAATTAACTGATGTTGTTAACCAACAATTAGCCAAGCTAGACCAGAAAATTATTGTTAATCTGGCTTCCAACGA
>JBCCDL010000839.1:0-2956 GCA_039030815.1 Cyanobacteria bacterium P01_A01_bin.83
AAAAGATGGCGGTTTACTAGTTTTGCTGTGGAATACTCCTCCCCAACCAAGTTTAGAGATCCATCAAAGTATGGTGTCAACCTATCAAAATTATGCACCAGAGTTAGCAAAATATGAAAATCACCAAAGTCACGAAAAACATTTAACTTTAATCGGCGATGAGGTGATCAATTCGGGTTATTTCAGAGACTTAACCTCAGACAAAATAATTAGCCAAATTACTTACAGCGTTAATGACTATCTAACTCTGTTAAGCACACTCTCCCCATATATCAGACTGGAATCAAAGAAGCGATCGCATCTTTTTACTGAATTAGGAAAAGTATTAAAACTAAACTATGGTAACAAATTAGTACTGCATTATCTATCTTTGATTCAAATGACGTATAAGGTTTAGATTTGACACTCTCTGTCTTTTAAGACGGAGATTCTGGTTATTAGTTATTAGTACAAAATTGACTACTAAAAACTCTCTGTACAGGACAAAACTTATGAAAGCCTTGTCAGTCATGACTTTAAGTGAAATAACTTAAGTCCTTGCTATATAAAGCTTCGAGCAATTATAATCAATTTTTTGTCCTGTACTTAGAAAAACTAACCACTAAGAACTAAATACTAAAAACTACGAGCAAGTACCCCTGAAGAGGTAGGTTTTAAACCCAGAACGATGGTCAAAAATACGAACAACACGATGTTACTTGCTTTGATGAAATTTAGCTTGCTTCATATCCAAAATCTAGTTCAGATTCAAGAAGGCTATCGATAATATCATGTAAAGCCTGTAAAAGAATTTTCTCGTCATTTTGAGCTAAGGCTGATTTCAGATAGGCTCTGCCTTGCTCTGGGTTTATCAAAATTGTGGGACTAATTTTCTCAACCAACATTTGCTCCTTCATTTGTCACACCTAAAATTACTCTACGACAATTATATTTCAGTGGTGATTGCTGAATCGTAAATCACGATACCAAAATATCAAAAAATTACGAGAAATCACTTAATTTTCCGATGTTGTTATTCTGACACGTTTAGGGATTTCCTGGGTTTGCTGCTCATCTATAAATTGATAGATTTTCTGTTTAAATAACCTAGAACTTAAAACATCGGTTTTAAAATTAATCAGAGCAAAAATTTTCATGTTACAAAATGGGGTTGTGTCTTAATCATGATCAGATAACGTCTGTCTTCTGTCTGTACAGCGACGAAAGTTTAGTAGCCATAACCATGAGGAAGGTATTGATTTAGCTCAACTTGATCTTGAATTGAAGTCTGATTTGCATCTTGGTCAATGACATTGTAGTTTCCTACCGCAGCAGCTTCATTAGCATTAATTTGGACTGAAGTTTGAGCATCGGGAGTGGTAGAAATACCGTAAGCACCCAAATCTAGTTGCTCTTGAATGCTAGTCTGGCTTGCGTTCTGGCGAATAAAGTTATCTGTACCAACAGCAGTAGCCGAGTTAGTATTGTTTTGAACGCTGGTTTGGACATCAGGCTGTTGAGCGAAAGCAGCCAGGGGAGCAAAGGCGATTACTGTAGTTAGAAAGGCTAGAGTAGATTTTTTCATAGTTTTGACCGTTAGTAATTATCAGATTTTAAGCTTGTGTTTTACTTACATCTATTTAGATACGACTGGTCATTTTTTTTATGCAGGTTTACATCAAACCTAGCCATGTATAGTCATTTCTAATAAGAATCACACGAAAGTATGTACTAATTACTGCTCCCTGCTCCCTAGTCCCCCGAATAAATTACGAGGAATTATTTTGACTACTGAAGCTTAAGGATTTCCCCAGGATTTCCCAATTTATAATAAATCTTAATCTAATTATCTAAAAAGCACATGAAATACGGATACACAATTATATATGTTTCCTCAGTAGAAGAAACTTTGGAATTTTATCAAAGGGCTTTTGGTTTTGATCTTAAAATGATCCATGAGTCCAAAACCTACGGAGAGTTAGATACAGGAGGAACAATATTAGCTTTTGCTTCTCATGAACTTGGCGAAATGAACCTTAAAGGTCAATATCTCAAAGGGAATATTGATGATAAACCGTTCGGAATTGAATTAGCATTTGTAACAGAAGATGTTTATGCTGAATACGAAAAAGCTATTACTCAAGGAGCAGTATCTATAAAAATACCTGAAGAAAAACCGTGGGGTCAAATTGTAGGCTACGTAAGAGCAATAGACGGCTCAATAATTGAACTCTGTACGCCAATTTAAAAAAATTATTTTTTAAAGTTACGATTGATTTAGGATATTTATTAATCGTGTTTCATCAAGAAAGCATAAGATTGATTAATTAAATTAATATAGGTAAATAAATTTGCAAAGTTTTATTTTTAATCCGATCAACAATTGCCAGTTTATCTTGTAGATTCAAAGAATTAAGATCAATCTCTTGATCATTAATATATTTCAGCCTGCCAATGGTTATATTGCCTAAAGATTCATCAGATATATTTTTAGAATAGCCATATTGTGCAATGTTATGCTCATCGTACCACCGACTAAAACCTTGATATACAGAATCACTACTCAGGTTACGACTCTTAAAATAAAGTAAAACATTACTGCCAAAGGCTGTTTGTGGTGTTATTTTTCCCTCTTAGATAATTTTCAGATCATTTGTCCAGTAAGCATGAAGCAAATTTTTGCCAGTAGTGTCATAACCTATCACTAATTGCCCAAAAAATTGTTCTAAAGTAAATTCAGCAAAATCTTGGCGAGTAAGATTGATCCGTGGTCCAGTCCAACCATTATCATCAATTAAACAAGTTGAATAATATCCTGCGTAGTTTTTATTCTGGACTAAGTTGATGTAGTTATGGAATGTTCCTTCTATTTCGTGAATAGTATTATTAATTGTATTTAATATTTCACTGATTTTTAAATAGCGATCGCGATACGTAGCTATAGCTGTATTCCTAGAATACTTAAGCTGTAAATTAT
>JBCCDL010000840.1:0-2946 GCA_039030815.1 Cyanobacteria bacterium P01_A01_bin.83
AATCGAGAACAGGGATTGGCTCAAGCACAACAAATTCTTAATCAACCGCTGCAAAACGATTTGGTAAAAGATACTGCGGCAAGTATTTTAGGGCAATCCCGTCAGCCTGCGGTAATTAAGCAACTATTAAGTATGTTAGGACAACCTCATTTTCAAAACATAACTCCCGATCAATTTTTATCACTGGTAACTCAAGCACAACAACCAGATCGAGATCTTACTGAAATTGCTTATCCTAATTAAGGATTGAGGATTGAGGATTGAGGATTGAGGATTGTGGAGTAGGCATGTATCCTTGTTCCTCGTTCCTTACTCCTCATTCCTAAAAATGCTGCATATCCTTACCAATTAATTCATATCAAATAAAGTAATAAGCCTATTTTATTGATTAAGCAAAATTTTCTTGCTCAAGGAAAAATGCCAGAAATTATCATTATTGATACTAGAAAACCCCAAAAAACCAAGACAGTTCAGTTCGCTCCTGAAGACCAGCTCAATCAAGAATGTCTTTTAGGTCGAGATCCTCGCTGTTGTATTGTTTTAGATGATAATTTAGCTAGTCGTAACCACGGTAAGATAGCTTTTCGTCAAGGAAATTATTACTATTCAGATTTGGGCAGCAGAAATGGCTCCAAAGTTAACAACGAAGATGCTCAACTCAATCAAGAATATTTGTTAAAGCCATCTGATACCATTGCTTTGGGCAATCATCTACTATGGGTTAAAGCGACTATTGGGGTGGAATCTGTGACTGTGACCCAAGCTTTAGATCCTGAACAATATATGCCCCTGGCGACTATAGACACTGCCAGCATGTCAACTTGGACTCAGGGAACTAAGCAAGTTAAATGTGTTCAAATTGTTAATGAAACTTCTGATGTCAAAACTTTTACCTTCGTTGCCGAACCACCCGTTAAGTTTGATTATCAACCAGGTCAATTTATTACCCTTAATTTAAATATTAATGATAAGCGTATTAAACGCTCCTACTCTATCTCTTCTACTCCCTCTCGTCCTCATAATTTGTCAATTACCGTCAAGCGTGTGCCTGCTCCCCATGATGAACCAAGCGTGCCTCCTGGGTTAGTTAGTAACTGGCTTCACGATAATTTAAAAGTAGGCAGCCAAATTGAAATTAACCCCCCTATGGGCAAGTTTACTAATTTCGCTAATCCTGCACGCAAATTACTTTTAATTTCTGCTGGTAGCGGCATTACCCCTATGATGTCCATGTCCCGTTGGATTTGTGACACCGTATCCAATATAGATATTGTCTTTTTACATAGCGCCCGTAGTCCTGAAGATATTATCTTTCGCCAAGAACTAGAAATGATGGCGACTCGTTATCCCAATTTTAAGCTAGCAATTACCGTAACCCGCCCTGTACTGGGGCAACCTTGGTATGGTTATACAGGTAGAATCAACAAAGCCATCTTACCTGCGATCGCTCCTGACTATCAAGACCGTACTGTCTATGTCTGTGGTTCTAATCCCTTTATGGTGGCAACTAAAGAACTGTTGCAAAATATTGACTTTCCGATGGCAAACTATTACGAAGAAAGCTTCGGTGGCGCGAAAAAGAAACAGAAAAAGCAAAGCAACTCTACCACTACCGTTCCCGTAGCAGATCGCACTTCAATCGTTTCTCATCCTATATCGGTTGCTGCCCCCGCGCCTAGAAAAGCCTCTACACTCGCAGCTTCATCAATTCCTACTACAGGAGTACCTATTACCACTTCTATAGCAAACAAAACTCCATTATCAACACCACTTATCCCTGCTGTCTCTCCTGCTTCTGAACCTGCCCCTACCCCAAAATCATCTAGTCCTATTTTGGTTTTGGCAAAATCAGGTCAAGAAATAGCTTGTGATGGAGAAGAGTTTATTCTTGACGTAGCAGAAGCTGAAGGCATAGATTTGCCTTTTGGTTGTCGTATGGGCGCTTGTGGTGGCTGTAAGGTTAAGAAAACCGAAGGGGAAGTTGTCTATGATGATGATGTCGATTGTGAAGATGGATATATTTTAACCTGTGTCGCCCGAGCTAAAGGCAGAGTGGCTATTGAAGCATAACTCATTGAGCATTCAGCATTAAACAAGCGATCGCTTATTAATAAAAACAAATTGATCAAATATTTTCAAGCTTTTTTAATTTAAACACCATGGTTTCATCAACCAGTAAGCTGACCATCGAAGAATTCTTTAATCTGCCTGAAGGCGACCGCCCTTATGAACTAGTGGATGGTCAAGCGATTACTAAAATGTCTCCTAAATTTTTCCATTCTCGATTACAAAAAACATTGCTTATTATCTTGGATAGTTGGGCAAGAAATAGAGGTAGAGTTGAACCAGAATGGGCAATAAAACTTAAGCGAAATGGAGTTGATTGGGTTCCTGTCCCCGATTTGAGCTATACGTCTCATGATCGTCTTGGTGCAGATTGGATACTTGATGAAGCTTGTCCTGTGGCACCAGAATTAGCGATTGAAATCATTTCCCCAGGACAAACATTTGGCGATTTAGCAGAAAAAGCTACTGATTATCTACATGCAGGAGTAGCTAGAGTTTGGTTAATCGATACTAAATCTCAAAGCATTACTGTCTTTTATCCTGATACCTTGCCTCAAACTTTTCGTGGAGATTCTGCTATAACTGATGAGTTGTTACCAGAATTAAAAATTACGCCCCAGCAAATTTTTCAGCAAGCAGGTTTAGTATAAAGATAACTAAACTAACGCCGAAAGAGTTAGCAGCATTATTACTAACTCTTTCGGCGTTGTCACAAACCTGAGAAAGAAATTTCAACTCAAGGTTTCAACCCTGGGATTACCATCCCCTTCAATCCAGATCAACTGCTTGATGCGACAGTTTGTAGCGTATTGCTTAATTGCTGCTTCGGAGCGATCGCTTAATTCTAATTCGACCTTTGCCTGATGATCTTTTTGTCGA